>JAPLFN010000033.1:0-1344 GCA_026390655.1 Candidatus Kapaibacterium sp. | reverse complement strand
CTCTTCAGCGATCGACGCCGTTGGGATACTCGCATCAGGTAACATCACGGGGCGATTCGATCGATTCGATGCGTTGTACACGGAACGCCCCTTACCCGTTGTGCCAAATGCATTCGTAGGCGTACGCAAAACACTCGTTAAGGAGCTCGTCGGACCGGGATCGCGGTATCCTGTGATGTCGCCAAACGGACAGCATCTCTATTACATCCTCACAGACAGCGCTACCTCTGACAACATCTATGTGGCAGATGCGCTCACCGATTCCACGTGGACAAGCGGACGGAACATTGGACCTCCTTTGAACAACTCGGCGCCCAACAATATCACATCTGTTTCTCAGGACGGAAATGAGTTGTTCATCTGGGGTCGCTACAACAATGACGGGTCGTCAAACGGTGGGGGCTTCTCCACAGCACGACGAACATCAGATGGCTGGACCGTACCTCAGCCGATAGAAGCACCTCCGTACACGAACCGTGCGAGTTCACGCGAGGAGTGTCTCACAGCGGATAGGTCAGTGATGTTGCTTAGTCGCAACCTAGAGGGCTCATCACTGGGTGAAAAAGACATCTACGTCAGCTTCCGCAACGCCGATGGATCCTTTGGTCCACTCTTGAACCTTGGACGGAACGTGAATAGTCAGGGCAACGAAGGCGGCCCGTACCTTGCTGCTGATGGGAAGACGTTGTATTTCAACTCAAGCCATGACACGTATGGAAGTGATGACATCTTCGTTTCTAAGCGTCTTGATGATACATGGTTGAATTGGTCACCAAGAATGAACCTTGGACCTACGATCAACTCCCCCTCGTGGGATTCATACTTCTGTATTCATCCCTCAGGTAGATACGCGTACATGAATTCGAGTGACGGCTTCAACGATGGCATCTTGAGAGTTGATCTACCGCAAGATGCAGAAACACAAAAACTGTTGCCGGAAGCGATCATGATCGTAAAGGGGCGAGTCCTCAACGCAAGAACCAAGGAGCCCCTTGCAGTAGACATTCGATATGAGGATCTAGAAACGGGAAAGAAGATTGGAAACGCCGTTAGTGAGCCCAAGAATGGAGCGTATTCGGTTGTCTTAACAAGCGGACATCGGTATGGATTCTTTGCCGAAAAGTTGGGGTTCTTTCCTGTGAGCGACAATATTGACCTCCCATCGATCAGCTCATACTCTGTGCTTGAACGTGACCTCTACTTAGAGCCCATCGAGGTAGGTTCAACAATCCGCCTGAACAACCTCTTCTTCGATACCGACAAGTCCGTGCTTCGCCCAGAGAGTGCCAATGAGCTTCAGCGGCTGATTACTATGCTCAGTTCGCGGCCCACTCTCCGTGTTGC
>JAPLFN010000107.1:41884-53487 GCA_026390655.1 Candidatus Kapaibacterium sp. | reverse complement strand
AGCGTCGCACCCTACGTGAAAGAAGACATCGCAACGGTCAAGCGACAGAGAATTCAGTGTCGAAAAGAAAACATTCGAAATGTCGGAAACCATCACTAAGTTCCAGCAACAATGTGTCCGAAATGCTTTGACGCCGTACAAGAGATAGTGTATGATGAAGTGGTTGTGGTCGTGATCGTGGTTCCATTCCTTCTCCATTCATACGTTCCATTCGTCATCGAACTCGTCACAGAAAAGGTAGCAGTGCCACCACCGCAAATTGTCTGCGCTAAGGGCTGTTGGGAAATCGACGGCGAGAAACACGGTGGTGCAACAATGAAACTTGCAATAACCTGCGCTGTGTTCGTTACTGCTGTTGGCCCAGGACACGTATTAACGCTCTTAAGACTCAATGAATATGTAGCAGCATTAACAAGTGAACCACCACCAACGGTATACACAAGAGTGATAGATGCGGCATTCCATCCATCGCCATAACTATCCCATGCACGAATTTCATATTTACCAGCAGGCACATTGACGATAACACCAGAAGGTAATGTGGACGATCCAGGTACTAAACAATGGTAGGTGACGTTGGTCGCAACGTTTACGATCTGCCAACCAACTTCAGTTGGGTAAGATCCTTTAACAGACGTCAGTGTGATGTCGACCTGAGCAAAAGAGGTTGCCGTCACTATCCCTAAAACGGCAAGCACAATTGGAAGTCGCGCCTTCCATGAAGAAGCAAGTTTCATGTAATTAGCCATAAAAGTGTGTGGTTGTTGGTGTTAATAATCGAATCTATGTTAAATGTCCGTAATACCAACACAGTAGAATCTATCCTAGTTCCACAAAAAAAGAAGGGCACCCTGTTTCCAGGATGCCCTTACAATTAAGAGACTTATGTACGAAATGCCGGTTTATCTTACGATCGAGATCGGCAGAGAAACAGCATTGCCGCCGTAGCGAATGACCATTGTGTACGAACCCGAGGCTACAGATGCACCAGAAGCGTCACGGCCGTTCCAACGGATTGTGCCACCGGCGTCCACACCATCTTGCGAGAACGAAGCAACTGTGCGGCCCGTAGATCCAACAACCGTTACCTCCATGGCTGGGGTAGCGTTTGCAAAGCGGATCTCTACACGGTCAGTCATCGGATTAGGCCATGCCGTTACGCCCGCATCCACCGCGTCTACTACTCCACCCGGTGTCTCGCCAACACCGGACAGAGCAACAGTTGAGTTACCGCCGCTAGAAGAACGGATGTTCAGTGTGGCACTCTTTGAGCCCGCTGTTCCAGGCATGAATTTCACACAGAGGTCAGCTGATTGTCCGGCAGCGATCGTCAGTGGAAGCGTAGTGATCACAGAGAACTGACCAGAATTAGCGCCAGTAAACGTTGCTTGCTCGATGGTGATGCTAACTGCAGATGTGTTCGTTAGACTAATGCACTTCTCAGCGGATGTATCGGTAAGAACCACGCCATAGTCTTGCGTAGCTGCGTGATCGTAGCGAAGGACGTAGCTGGCCATCAGAGTGACCTTTGCATTAGGATTCGACGGAGAGTTCGACAACACTGTTAGAGCTCCGGATAGCGCGCCCTTGACCGTTGGTGAACACTTGATCGTAACGCCAGCTGAAGCACCAGGGGCGAGCGTCAAAGGCAGGGTCGGACCGTTAGACATCGTGAACTCATTTGGACTCGTGCTCAACCCAGACACTGTCAATGGGGAAGTACCCACGTTCTTCATCAGACCATTGAGAGTAAGAGACTTGTCATACCCAACTGGAATCTCGCCGAAGTCAACGCTCATTGTTGAAAGCTCAAGAGCTGGCTCAGGTGTTACAGGGTCGAGAACTGTAATGTTGGCATATGCCGAAGCAACACCACCACATGAGTTCCGAACAAGTGCATTGTAGTAACCAGCGTCACCCTTACCTGCTTTAGCAATCTCATATGTTGGGCTTGTTGCACCAGCAATTGGTTTATCATTCTTTGTCCACTGAATTGTACGCCAGTCTGACGCATTCACAGACAACGTAAGACGATCACCTACTGTAAGTTTTTGAGTCAGTGGCTGAAGGGAAAGTACAGGTTTCGAGATGACGACTACCTTACCAACCTTTGTTGTAGCAGTTAATCCGCATGTTCCCGTTGCAACTGTGTAATAATCACCAGCCGCAGCTGGAGTGATCGGTGAGATCGTTAGTGAGTTTGATGCAGCGTTTGGTACTGCAACACTGTTCTTAAACCACTGATACGATAGGCCGTTTCCTTGGAACTCCGAAAGAAGGGTCACGGATGATCCTACGCAGGCGTCCATTGTATCGGGGCTGTCGATGACAGTTGGGGGACGGAATCCGGTAACGCGAACATACTTTGTCTGAACGGTAACTTGACAGTTGTTCGGATTGAAAACGTTCGACTTAATGATACAGTAGTACTGACCATTTGATGCATAGTTATAATTCGGAAAGTCTAGAGTAGCATTAAAGCCGTTCGAAACCGCAACGCCATCCTTATACCATTGATAAGTAAGATTTGTGCCGGTCGCTGTTACGGAAATAGATCCGTTTGTGCCTGGGCAAATGTCTAGGTTTGAAGGCTCCACTGTCACAAGTGGCCTGCCAGCAACCGTCAGCACCAGAGCCGAGCTAACGGCGGGTGGACTACACGTGCCAGAAACAGTGCATGTATATGAACCATCCGCTGAAGCTGAAGTTGCGTTATTGACGACATAATTCGAATCTGTTGCTCCTGCGATCGCAACACCATTCTTAGCCCACTGGAAGGTCTTACCTGCACCAGTCGCACGTATTCGTAATGTGTCGTTTGCATTTTGACAAACCGTTTTTGATGCGGCAAGCGGAAGCGTAATTACTGGTGCTTCAATCGCTATCAACGAGCAGGAGCCGGACGTTGTTACAGCAGTTGTTGGATTGCAGTCGTCACGTAGAATGACGTCATACAAACCGGCGTTTGCGAGCGTGACGGGATTAACAGTATAGGAGGAAGAAGTGGTGGTCGCCAAGGTTACGCCATTTCTCCGCCACTCATACGTCCCCGAGGCCATATCACTCGTCACTGAGAATGTTGTTGCGGTACCGACGCAGGCTGTTCGGCTTGTAGGTGGCGCTGAAATCACAGGAGGGAAACAACCCTTGATGATCGTAAAGGCACCGTTTGTTCCTGGGTAAGAGAACGCACAGCCAAAGCTAGGTCCTGGAACTTCAGAAACACGAATGTAGAAATTGGAGCCAGGTACTACACTGGTAGGAATCAACCAATTGTAGCTGGTGGCGTAACCATCGATCGCGCCATCGATTACAGTCCATGTTCCGCCGCCATTGGAGGAATATTCGGCCTTATACTTACCACTGTAATTACCGATCGTATAACGATCACCATACCATCTGATGGTCATGGTTGTGTTACGCGTATATGTCTGTCCGGCAGACGGGCTGGTTACATAAACGTTACCCCAACCGTATGTACACTGCGCCGAGGAATTTGTAACATCAACCAACAAGACTGCTAACGCAATTAGCGCCAGCGCCTTGAACTTCGATGTCATTAACCACTGTGGCAAAGTTTGAGTCATGGCTTATGCCCCTATAATCTGTGAGAAATAATCACATTGAAATTCAAAATCAGCTAGCCCCCTCCCCAATCATACGAACGGAGAGAGAGGAGATAGTTATCCACAATGAAGCGGTAAGCCTCGTCTAACTCAACCGAAAATATACCTTTCGGTTACAATAATCCTAATTATTTGGAGCTAGATTCAGGAGCGGTAGTACAAGGGGCTTTGAGTTTGCCGATTCGAGCATTAGGTAATATGCACCTGTGGCCAAGGAAGGAACCGAAAGATGCCCTGTAGCCAGCGCGCTGGCGTCAAAAACCTGCACCAGATGGCCCTGAACGGTGTACAGGCAGGCATTGGAATACACGGGGGACTTTTCGCTCTGGGCAACCACTATAGAATTACCGGTCATATAGGCAACTACGGCACTTTTCGTTGATTCCGTTTCAGCCACACTTGTGACCGTTAACGTCGTAAATGTTGCTGGGGAGCCAAATTCGTTCGGTTGGCCCGCCTTTTTCCCAACAGCACGCCAAAAATACGTGGTTCCGCCCTTAAAGCCGGAGTAGGCACATGTTCCCGTTGAACTCGTGAATCGAAACTCAGGAGTCGTGAAACTTGGATCTTCGGCCACGAGAACATCGTAGCTGGTATACTTGGAGGCAGTGCTATAGGTAAAAACACCTGCTAGTGGCACGTCGGTTGAGCCGGAAACGGGGGAAATTGGGGTCAAACCCTGAGACGGGCTAGCCCTAGTAGTAAAAGACGCCGTATCTGACCAACGACCTGCTGCTGTGCCATTATACCCGATCACTCTCCACCCGTATGTTGTTCCAGGTTTAAGAACGGGCATTTCCCAATTTGTCTCAGTGAGGCCAAACAGTTCAACATCTGGTCCGGTGAATGATTGTTTTGACGTGATCTGCAGGTCGTAGAAGGTAGCCATGGGTACGCCGGTCCACGTAAATCGCACAGCTAATGTGTCCACATTGCCGGTCTTTCTCGGTGAGATCGTGTTAGGAGCGGCCAGGACAGTGGTTGCGGTCGTAGTAAACGTAGTGGTTGAGGCATCCGGGCCCGGACCATATTTGCCGACGGCTTTGCACGTCCAAGAGCAACGTGTGGCTGTAGGAAGAGCCGCGATCGTGAGCGGGGGACGAATAGATGAATCCCTAGCAACAACGGTGCTGTCTAACAGTCGCTTCACTGTAACGATGTACCGTAATGCACCGGGAACTTCTTCCCAAACAAAGACGGGTCTATCGGTTGCAATTTCTGTTGCGTCGTTGGGCGGCGTTACGAGTCGAGGCGCCGGAGGAGCGGTGATGAAGAACGCGGTTGCGCTTACCCGTCCAACAATTGTGTCACTGAGAGCCCGAACATTCCACGTGAACTTGGAATTCGGAAACAACTTTGTGCCAACAACAAATGAAGCAGAATCTACCAATGTGTCTACGGCAACGATCGGAGATCCAAAACCGGTGATGACCACGCGATACCTCTGAGCCCCCTTGATCTTTGACCAGGTAAACACGTGTGTAGGCAACACTGCTACCGTGTCCTTAACCTTTGCAATTGGAGTGATAATCGTCGGTACGCTTAACTGCGTGGTAAACTGAAACACCTCGGACCACGGACCATAGCCAACTGTTCGCTTTGCCCGAACGCGCCAGTAGAGTTTAGAGAACTCGGGCACACTTGCCAGCGTTGTATCGAGGCGTCTCGTAGAAAATCGTGCATAGACGGTTAGAAATGTGTTGACAGGTGACAACTCAACTTGGTACTCGCCTGTCGTAACTGCGCCTGTCCATTGCAGCTTTGGAGCTGGGATCACTTCTGTTGCAAAATTCAGTGGCTCGATAAGGCTAGGTGCAAAACACTTTGGATATCCGATCAAGAACTCACCGGGAAGGAGCTTGCCAACGGATAGCTTCTTGGTAGCGGCACTGTACGAAGTAGTAACAAGGCTAAAATCACCCTGACCCTCAACACCACGATGATACAGCTCTACCTGATCCGGAAACTCAATTCCAGGAACCGACCCTACGTCAAACGTCATAGTACCTGCAACCTTGGCAGTATCCTTGATCCGAAATACCCACCGAGTAGGCAGAATCCCACACGCAGAAACATCTGTGAACGACACATTGTGGGGCGCGTACGAGTGACGCTCCGCAGTTGCTGACGTGGCACTATCTACTCGACTCCACGTCACAGACAGATGCGTCGTACTGTCATCACGAGTGAAAGTCGTCGTACCCGTAGTCGTGATACGGCGAAACGCACCAGTCATTAAGAAGGCCTGCTTTAAAACACGATACGGTGTAAATCCATTTGCTGTTGGGTTATTGATCTGAACCTGGACAACCCCGTCGCGACTCACTTCATGTGCTACAGTGTTATTGGAACCAGAACCATACCCAACTAGGATGTTTCCATTCTCTAGCTCCTGTGCGCTGCCTTGGGTGGTTGCATAGATGTCGGGGGTAGGATAGAATTCAAAGACTCTCTTAACAGTCTTTGCCACAGTGTCAATCTCGTATTCAACGGCACGAGAACGAACTGGTGCCGGCTTAAGATTGCCATTGTCAAACATGAGAAGAGTGCCGGTACCAGAACGAGTCACACAGTGTTGATGCGAGAAGCCAAAAAAACCATTGGTAGTATCATTTAGGAAACGGAATTGATTGTGCTTAGACTTCGAACCACCTAGTCGCCACATTATTGCCCCCGTTTGCCGATTGATTTTAATGACTTCATCGAGATGGCGAGCAGAAATAATATAATTGCCGTCGACGTCCTTGATAACCGAATTAATATGGATGTAATCGATCATTGCTACATCAAGCTCAATGTCATCGGTAGCGTCGGTAATCGGAATGTAGTCTATTGCCTTCCACTCAAACAAGGTGTTGCCCGTAAACGTGCGCTCCTGAATTGAATTCAGAATCACGTCGGCATCTACCTTTCCTCCAGGAGCAACACCGGAGAGATCCATTTTCACCTGCTTTGAACCTATGATCAGGTACGATGTGTCGGTGATGATTCGGCACTCATGGAAATCTGTATCATAATCTCCGGAAGGACGCAGGGTGTCTATCGCATTTCTATTCACATCACGTCGAATGTAGAGCGGCTTACCTGCCACAACCGCAAAATGGGTGAACCATTTGTAGTTAAAAGGATTGACATTTGCGTGCTGACCAATCTTTGTCTTGTACATGTTCTTACCTGCATTGTCTAACACTGAAAACGAATCAACAGCGTTAGGGGCAATAAAGTAGTAGCCGGGAGCCGGATACTTCAAAACAGATACGTCGAGGTCCTTAAATCCGGTCTGAGCGTTGACGGGTGACGTTTGAACGAAAGCTGCGACGGTAACTACCAACGCGACAAAAAAAGTCGATATTTGACACGATCTCATGAAGACTTTCAGATTAATCATACTTGCGTCATGCCTGGGCCTTGGTGCCCTTGTCAATGCAACAACCCTAAAAGGGGGCGTTGTGTTACAAGCCGATGATGTATATCGCTTTACACGTGTTGGCATAAATACATTTTTCGGAATCAACGTAATTTACGCAGGTGAGAACTCAGTCCTACTCGCCACCAATCAAGATTTATTCCGCTCCACGGACAAAGGGATTACCTGGCAATCAATTGCTAAGCCCCTTGATTACAAGAACATCACGTCCGTTTTGCCGTTTGGCGACACGATCTACGTAGGAACATCCAACGGGAGTATCTATGGGACCAATGACCACGGACTACAATGGTCGCTCTATTCTCGACCTCAGGGGCAACCTTATACAGCCTTGCATAAAGAAGGTGAAGTGGTCGAAGGCGAAGCACAGGCCAGAGCAGCTTTCATTGCTCATGGACCTGGTTATACATCGTGGATCACTGACAGCACGTTCAATGTAGAACTAGCAGCTGGTGCTACCATGCATTCGAGCGGTGCAGTCTATGCAGACGCATCATCGATCACCACGAATGGCTCGGCGGTCTATATAGGAGCTAAAAGAGACGGCATTTACGTGTATGATGTCACTAATAGTACACTGTCGTCTATCGGGATGGACTTTCTTCAGGGCGAGTACGTAAACGCCTTAACAACACAGGATGGATTCCTTTATGCCGGCCTTAGGCTCGGAAGGGGCGGAGTTTATCGCAAGCCCTTGGTCGGTACGGCCTGGGAACCTGTGTTGAATGACAGGATTTCTGGCATAGTTGAGATCACTTGTCTCGTGGCGGGATCTCGTGGCATCTACGCTGGAAGCCGAGAACATGGTGTGTCGTTTATCGGAAGAAATTCACGACTGATGCGATCGATCAGCGAGGTGATTCACCTCTCCGTGATTCAATCGATAGGTGAGACCGACTCCTTGCTCATAGTTGCCTGCAGGCTGCGAGGTGTGCTTCGTCTGTCAAAATCTGGGAATGATCTCGCCATGCTCAGTGAGGATATTCCACAGAGCCCGGAGTACATCGTTGGAAACGTTGGCAATTCAATCCTCGTTGGCTTCTCAGACGGAAAGTTGATTCGAAGCGACAATGTCGGTAAGACATGGGATTCGCTCCCAAGTCCATTCTCACCTGCATCCCTAAACACCATTGTAGGCTTCCGAAAAGAATTGTTCGTAACAACTCTTGAAGGGGCTTGGAGAAGTGCAGATACTGGTAGATCGTGGAAACCGCTCCACGCGGGTCTTACCAATGAGAATATTCAGAAGTTGGTCATGCATGACAGCGTTATCATCGTTATCACTTCAGCAAGATCATTCCTTCTCCGACCAGACGGCGCTCTGGAGGATTTTGATCCACACATTGCCGAACAAGAACATAAGCCTTTGCTGACTGGAGGAGTTGTCTATAAAGGTCGACTCTATGCAACGGGTTATCCGGGGCTATTCGTCAGCAACGACTATGGCCGTACATGGGAATCCCACACGGTTCAAAAAGCAATGGTTCTCAGGACGATCGCCATCGTCGATAACATGATGTACGTTGCCACTGACATGGGTAATATTCTCTCATGCCCCCTTCCGTAAAGTACGCGGCTTCGGCATTGCTGCTAACCTTTTACCTAGGCACACTTGTAGTGCCGCTCGCCATCGTTAGTGTGCGGTGGGATGTCCATAGGCGTGTACGCTCGGAAATATTCGCCGGAATCACTGGAGAATCTTGCGTTCTCTTTTCTCTAGACAAACAATCGTACTCTGCTTCATTGCGCGATGAGGGTAAGGAGCTAGAGGTGGACGGCGTGCTTCATGATATCGTTAGGCTCTGTAAGTCACGGGATCGCATTCTTGTATACTGTTTACAAGATGACGCCGAAACGGCTCTAACCTCATCACTTAAAGCAAAACGAATACATGCCATGCAACGCGATGCTCGCGGTGTGGCCTTGCTTTCGCAACTCTTGAATATGTTGACACCTTCGGTCTTTAATCATCAAGGTGTTGAACATTTCCTGACACCGTCGGCATTACCGTTTGGCGATGATGAATGCGTTGGTCTTTGCACAAATACTTTTGCGCCGGAACAGCCCCCTCCTGAGTCAATGACCTGATCACCGATCGGTCATTTCACCATTAACATTCAGGAAACACACTATGAACAAACGGTTCTTGGTGGCGGTGCTATGCATACTTGCATACGAATCGACCACGGCTCAAACAAAGCGGCAGGCAGACACTACGGTTTACACAAAGCCTGAGGTGGTTGTTACAGCCGTCCGTGCCGACGAGAACATCCTCGAAGTGCCCCTTGCGATCACCATCGTCCCACAGATGGTTCTTCAAACGCAACGCGGCTACGGCATAGATGGACTCCTTGCCCTTGTGCCTGGGGTTGTTGCTCAATCTCGGTCAGGGGGCATTGACTCTCGCATTCAAATCCGCGGCTTTGGAGCGCGAGGTGCCGGACAGCGCTCTAATGCAGGTACATCGCGTGGCATACGATTCTACACAGATGGCATTCCGGAAACGGAGCCGGACGGACGGACATCCTTTGATCTCATCAATACGGTTCACGCGTCCCGGATGCATCCGGTGGTATCGTCTCCGTGAGCACAGTGCCCGAACAACGCACTGCATTTGCAGATCTCAGTGCAAGTGTGGGCAGCTTTGGCTTCCTGCGTCAGTCTCTATTGGCCAATACTCCTATGGGTGAAGGCCAGGCCTACGTGTCTGTGACAAATACCTCAATGGATGGATGGCGACAAAACTCAAGGGGCTTTCAAACGCTAGGAACAATTGGCTTGATCACCAAGCCGGCTGAACGAACATCTGTGAACGTGTTCATCACTGCGGCCACAAATCAATTCGAGATACCCGGACCGCTTACTCTGGAACAATGGACAAGCAATCCACAACAGGCTCAGTCCGATACTACGATCTACAAGCCCTCGTATACTCAGCGCGATGAACGGCGCGACAATAGGCTCGTACGTATAGGTGCAACGCTAGATCACACGTTTGATGGAGAGAACGGACTTTCTGCAACGGCATACGTGCAAAGCAAGAAGCTGCAGCGCTCAGAGCGTAATACCTGGCGAGACTTCAATCGCTATCATATCGGTGGTAATGCCATCTATAGAAACACGCAGATATTCGGTGACGATATGCAAAACAGATTGATGGTAGGGGGCGATGTGCAGTATCAAGATGGAGCCATCCTCTTCTACTCTCTCGATCCAACAACCGCAGGCAGAGGAACAACGCTTCGTCAGAACAAACGCGAAGGTGCATTGAACTCGGGTGCGTTTGTACAGGATGAATTCATGGCCGGTCTGTTTAGCGCAACAGTAGGACTTCGGTATGATGCCATTGCGTACATCAATGAAGACTACATAACGCCATCGCTGGACACAACGGCAACGTACTCACGACTTGTGCCGAAGATCGGACTAACGTATCGGTTGGCGCCCCTTGCTAACTTCTACGCGAGTCTGGGAGGGGGCGTTGAGGTACCGGCAGGCAATGAAGTGGATCCTCCTGCGGTTATTGGCTCAACGGTTCCGGATAAATCAATCAACCCGCTTCTGAAGCCAATCGTGAGTACATCGTATGAGATCGGCATCAAGGGCATTATGGATGGGCCCACGAGCTTTCTTCGCTCCTTGCAATATGACGCCGCCGCATTCTTGATCAGTGTGCGCAACGATGTTGTTCCATACAACGGTGGATCGTTTTATATGACGGCCGGCGAATCGCGACGGATCGGTTTTGAATTTGGTGGTGTTGCTACGACAACGAACGGAGTAACACTTGCTGCAAGTATGACAATGATGTCTACCTCGTATGTTGACTATGTCATCGACTCAGGCTTCATAAATGCAAACCTTGCAGGAAGGACAACAAGCTATACCGGAAACGAGCAGTCTGGGATTCCATCACTCAGCGGAACGGTGCGTGTTCGATATGACGCGCCTATGATACCCGGACTGTACGCGGAGGTCCAGTCGCACTCGACGAGTTCGTACTTCGCTGATGATGCAAACACGATCACTGTACACGGCTGGACGGTATTCTCGGCGGCCATTGGGGCACGTGTTTGGATCGTATCGAATGCACTTGCACTCGACGTGCTTGGTAGGCTCGACAATCTCACAAACGAAACGTACATGGCGTCTGCATGGGTAAATCCCGACATTACCAAGGGTGGCACGCCCTACATCGATTCGGGTCTTCCTCGAAACTACATGATGACGATCGGCGTTCACTATTCGCCGTAACAATCAGCGCTGAAGTGGATTATCGGACCGGGAAAAACTTCCGGTCCGAACCACATCGAGAATGTTGTGATATCCAAGCTTACGTGCACGCAAAAAACCAAGCCATGCCATGTCGGCAAAGCGTCCGCTATTCAAAAGATCAAACACCCAGTCATTCGCAAAGTCGGGTTTGTCTTGTCTCATCCCCGCGCCGATCTCCAGCAGCCACTTTCGATTGAATTTCTCTTGAGAACCAATAGTGGGAGTCATGATGATCGGAAGCCCTAGTCCTGCATAAAAAGACAACTCACTTGGTT
>JAPLFN010000107.1:0-41874 GCA_026390655.1 Candidatus Kapaibacterium sp. | reverse complement strand
AAAAAGACAACTCACTTGGTTTTGTCCAGAGTATATCCGTAGAACGAATAGCGGCATTGAACGATGTAAAGTAGGCCTCGAGTGATGTTTCGTAGATCACCTTCACGCGTGCTTCTGCACCAACGATCTTCAACCGCAACTCCTCAAACTCGTCCCGGACTTCACGTCGTGTACCGGCAACAAGATTGAGTTGCATCGTTCCGGCACGCAACCTCTCGCGGAACGTTTTCAGAAGAGAAGCGCCGATCTCTGTCAGAGCACCAGCTCCACCAACAGCGTAGGTAATGGTCAGGACGCGATCTGCCGGTACCGGATGTGTAGTGTCCGCACCAAGAAAATGTTCCACACTCTTTCCGTGGAGAGTATGAAATCTACCACTCGGATCCAGCACCTTCAGCCGCACACTGAGATCTTGTTTCAGCGTTGCAAGCCCCCTGCCACCAAGCAGCTCGTCGTCGAGTGGGAATCCTGTCATGTAGATGCGATCATTAGAAACACCGTACGACCTCAATCGCTGTGCAGCCTTGCCGCACGGAACGAAGTAGTTGATGTTCGATTCAGTGGGGTCCTTTGCAACCCAAACGCGATTGAGATCTGCATCACAAATCACACAGAAGAGGGGTTCGTGTCCGGCTTTATCCGCAACAAGCGCAGGAACATAAAAAGATGTGAGAAGCGGCTGACGTTTCGATTCAATCGTCTTCTGAATACCCGCGCCTAGGCCCTTTTTCAATTGTGAATCGAGGGCATTTACCTGATACGTTGTCTGCGACAGATTGCGGATCGGATACAGCGATGGAATGTGCAGGAGTGAATCGAGGAGTCCAAAAACTTGCTTCCCTATCACCGGAATGCTCTTTGCGCGAGAGAACAGCTCGTATAGACGCAAGTATCTCCGCCACAAGCGACGCTCTGACTCAGAAGCGACGTCATTGTCTCCGGCTGCTAACAAGCCGCCATCTGCTATGCCACGAAATGGGAAAACCGCACGCATGTGGCCATACCCCATGTCAGCTGAGACCACCCACACATTGTTGTTCGCGTCGGTAATGGACATCTATTAGCGCACCTTGAACGAGGCCATCGTGATGATGGCAAGCATAATCGCAACAATATAGATTCTGGTGACGATCTTAGACTCGTGCCATCCGCTCTTTTCGAAATGATGATGGAAGGGGGCCATCAGGAAGATGCGCCTACCAATGCCGTATCTCTTACGTGTATACTTAAACCACAATACCTGCATGATCACGGAGACTGTTTCTGCAAAGAACACCCCCCCAACGATGGGTAACAAAAACTCCTTCTTGATCAACACACACATGACACCGACAGCTCCTCCAAGTGCAAGAGATCCGGTATCGCCCATGAAGACTTGGGCAGGATATGCGTTGTACCATAGGAAGCCCATAGCCGCACCCACGATGGCTGCACAAAAGATGGCCAGCTCGTCAGTGCCTCGCAGGTGCATGATGTTGAGGTAGTCAGCGAAGAAGGCATTGCCACTGAAATACGCAATCACTGCCAGTGTCAGCGCACTCACCCCTACGGTGCCTATACACAGTCCATCCAAGCCATCTGTGAGATTTACAGCGTTAGACGTAGCAGTGATAATGAATATCACGAGCGGGATATACATGATGCCGAAATCGAAGTTCGACATCTTCGCAAACGGAACGGTTGTAAGCGTCTTCCATGGAATGAGTTCTTGAGAATACCATTCGGGAAAGAAGTAGATCGAGCACCCAACTACAAGCCCAACGGTTACTTGTCCAACTATCTTGTAACGACCGATAAGCCCCTTCGGTAGTTTCTTTACTACCTTCAGATAGTCATCCAGAAACCCTACACCACCAAGAGCTGCCGTTGTGAAAACGGCCATCACTACATACATGTTCAACCCATTGGCCCATAGAAGCGTTGAGATCAACACGGCTGCAAGCACGATCAGTCCGCCCATCGTTGGCGTACCAGCTTTAGAGGAATGATTGCCTACCTGTTGCAGTTCAGCCTTAGACTGCTCGCCGATCTGCTTGCGCTTCAGTGCCCTGATAATACTTGGACCAAGGACAATGGCGATGAGAAGTGCAGTGATCGCTGCTGCTGCTGCCCTGAAGGTTACGTAACCAAAGAGATTGATCCCAGGTAGGTCTCCAAGCGTCCGAAGCCAAAGAGTCAATTGATAGAGCATATATGCATTGATAGGGTCACGGCACGCCGTGACTGTTCACAAATGTTCAAGGACACGTTCCATGTGCATTCCTCGCGAACCCTTCACGAGAACCGCTACATCCGGAGCCGCAAGATCGTGAAGACTTGTTGCACAACCGCGATGTGTTTCGTGAAAGATAACATGGGGACTATCGACGCGTTCGGCCGCTCTTCGAAACTCATCGCCCATAAGGATGATCACGTCGGCGCAATTCTCGGCCTCTGCTATCATATGCATGTGCTCCTCCTCTGCGGCTGACCCGAGCTCACGCATGTCTCCAAGGACGGCAACGCGCTTTGTAGCTGGATACCGTGCCAGTGTTCGCAGAGCCATCACCATCGATTCAGGATTTGCGTTATATGAGTCGTTTAATACTGTCAAACCAGCATGATGCTCTACAGTCATACGCGCATATCCATGCGCAGCAGGGGGCTCATACGTCATAAGAGCCCCTTGCACATTTGCCGGATGTACATGCATTGCCCACGCAATAGCCAGAGCGCAGGTTGCGTTATATGCTGTTGCCAAGCCATGTGCGCGCATTGGTGCTCGGAGTGTGAACGTGCCGTGGACGATATGGACGGTTGGGCGTACATCCGCGTCAAATGCGATGGAGGGGTGTATGTCTGCGCCGGTCTCTACGCCAAACGTGATACACCGTGTGAACGTCGTGGCATACTTCTGTAGGCGTTCATCATCCATGTTGACAAATGCAAGTCCATTATGGTCGCGAAGCCAATCAAAGAGTGCGGTTTCTTCTCGCTCAACGCCATCAAGATCAATGAGCTTCTCGAGATGCTCCTTGCCGATGTTGGTGATCAGTCCCAACGTAGGTTGAACCATCGCACACAAGATCTCGATCTCTCCGGGTTCGTTAGTTCCAATCTCAATCACGGCTGCATGATGCTCGTCGGTCAACTGTAAAAGTGTAAGGGGCGTACCGATCTGATTGTTGTAATTGGCTTGTGTCTTTAACACACGCATAGATGACGCTAATACATGCGCAACAAGATCCTTTGTTGATGTTTTTCCGGCTGCTCCTGCAATTGCGACAACAGGGATCGTAAAACGCCTGCGATGATACCAACCAAACGAACCGAGACATTGAAGAGTGGATTGCACAATGAGAACCGGAACAACGGGCGTTGAGACTGTCGCAATCGGGTGTTCGGCAATGATCAGTGATGCGCCGTTGGCGATGGCCGTGGCGATGTGGTCATGACCGTCGAACTGCCCGCCTTTCAGTGCTATAAAGGCATTTCCCGGAACAAGTGTTCTTGTATCAGTGCAAATGCCCTGTACCACAAGAGTCTGGGGAAGGGGGTTTTCGCGGAGTTCATCTGGAGATGCCTCTACTGACTTCTTGGTCACAACTGTGAGTGTGTCCGTGCTTTTTCGAAAAAGGGATTTAACAACACGATCTTCGCCGCTGTGATAACTCATCACAACAATTCGGCCTCCCGGCGCAAGCAGTGGAATGATTGAATGAAGGGTACCTTCCAAGCGTTCAAGTTCACGATTCACGGCAATACGTAACGCTTGAAAAATGCGAGCCATGGTTTTTGGTTGATGCTGAGGCGGTATCTGTTGAATAACCACATCTCGTAGGTCTGCAGTGGTTGCAAACGCAGAGAGTTGACGCCGTTGGATGATTGCCTTTGCGAGGCGCCACGCCTGTGGCTCGTCTGCATAGTCACGAAACACCTGCGTCAATTCCTGCTCTGTGCGAGAGTTGAGGATATCGGCGGCCGTTTCTCCTTCAGGCATGAATCGCATGTCAAGTGGAGCCATGTGTCGGAAACTGAAGCCCCGATGGTGGTGATCAAACTGATAGGAAGAAACGCCCAGGTCCAGCAAAACCCCATTGATCGGACCGCACTCTGCGAGACGTTCGGCAATGGAGTCAAAGTTGGCGTAGACCAAGACCAGGCGCGATGCCTCGCCCCTTTGCAATTCATCGGCAAAACGTATGCGACAGTGATCGATGGCCTTTTCGTCGGCATCGAAGGCATAGATGCGGGTATCGTCTGATGCCTGCTCCAGCAATGCAGCAGTATGTCCGCCGCCACCCAATGTCCCGTCAACATACACCCCGCCCGGCAGTACTGCCAGATAGGTAATGCACTCTTTCAGCATCACTGGGACATGGTATGTCTCTATTTCTAGGCGCGCCATAACGGGAATTTGCTCATTTTTACACTGAAGTCTTGAAGAGGATCATGAAATCGAGTGCAGCGTTGTTGATACTTGCAGTTGCAGCCATTGTCATTACAGTGGTCGTTTCTGCTAATGGTCAGTCGTCTACCGACCGGGGGCGCGAAGTCTACACGCAATATTGTCAGCGCTGTCACGGAGCAGATGGAGCCGGTGGTAAGGGGCTCTACAAGATCCAGGGACGACAGGTTTGGCAGCAATCATCACGTGAAATCATCCTTGTCTTGGCCTTTGGTGCCAGTGGCAGAACGGTCTATGGTGAGGCAGGTCTTCGTTTAGGAATGCCACCAGCCCCCTACTCAGATGCAGACCTTGCCGCTGTTGCCGTGTACGCAATGAAGACGATCGGTAAGCGCGGCGTGACGGTCAGAACCGAAGATGTTGTTGCTGTTAAGCAAGCACATTTATCAGAACTTCGCGCGCGTCTCATGCAGTAGCATGCGTCACAGCAATGCACTGAGCGATGAAACGCCTAGTGGTTCAATCGCAAGAAATGCCTCAGCGTACCGCACGCCTATACGACTCCCGAAATACATCGCTCGCGCCTCGATCTCCTGCAAGAACTCCGGCCGCGAAAGAAATGTCTCAGCCTCAGTGCTGGTGTATTCCTGCGGGACGTGGAATTGTGATGTAAACGCCCGGATGGATGACATCTTACTCTGGAATGTCTCTGAGATGTCTACATAGAGATCGGGACTGCGCGGAAAGTCATACTGCTGCTGAAAGCATAACATCCGTCGGGGTCTATGGGGCTCCTGTTGTACACCATTGTTCGATGTTTCGATCTTGGTGAGTCCGGCAAGAAATGCAGCAGACCGCGCGAGACGATGAACAGCCTCGTGATCGGGATGGCGCTCAATTGACGGAGGAATGAGAAGTACGTTCGGTCTCCACGTACGAATTGCTTTCACCACTGCAAGAATATTCTCGTTGGAATGCATGATGTGACCATCGGGAAGACCCAGGCACTCGCGATCTGTGACGCCGAGAATCTTTGCCGCCGCTGCAGCTTCCTGTTCACGCAGCTCTGGAGTACCGCGTGTACCGAGTTCACCCCGCGTACACTCCACAAAGACAACGTGCTTCCCTTCGCTCGTAAGGTTCATTACTGTTCCGCCACAGGACAGTTCTGCATCGTCGGGATGTGCAGAGAGCACCATCACATCTGCGTTCATTCTAGGTCTCCCAGTGCATCGATCTTGTCAACACGGCCGGAATGCCTGCCCCCTTCAAACTCCGTTGTCATAAACGCCCGAACAATATCCTGTGCGAGTTCGAGGCTGACAATACGTTGGCCCACTGCGACCATGTTCGCATCATTATGCATGCGAGAAAGTTGGGCCATTTCAACGCTCGTGCAATTTGCCGCACGCACGCCACGAACCTTATTGGCTGCGATCGAGATCCCGATTCCCGAGCCACAGATTAGCACACCGCGGTCAGCGTGATCATCACGCACAAGATGTGCAGCTGCTACTCCATAGTCCGGATAGTCAACCGATTCTGCAGAGTACGTACCAACGTCCAGTACAACGTAGCCGTCATCTACTAGCATTTGTTTGAGGGCTTCCTTGTAGAGAAAGCCTGCATGATCAGAACCAATGGATATTGTCATGGGTGGTTTGAAGAAATGAATGTCTAGGCACTCTTGCGCGATGATACCTGCTCAAGGCGTTCGGCCAGCCATACCTTAATAACGGATTGTCTGGTAACACCAAGCTTTTCCGCTTCACGATCAAGTGAATCAATCATCCAGTTTGGAAAGTCAACATTGACGCGTCTCTGCGTAAGGTTGGGGCGCCGAATACTAGACAGATCTAACATCTCCACAATGTCTTCTTGTGCCTCGTGAAACAATGCATCTATCTTTTTAGCTTTCATAAAGAGCAATCTCGCTTTCTCTAGAGCGACGCACGGAGATGATACGGACCCTGTGATCGCGGTATGTGATAATAGCTGACCAATGATGATCATCGATCCTACCGATCACCATTGCGCGAAATTCATCATCTGATTTCGCGGTGATCTCAACGAATTCTGGGTCGTTCCAGATCAATTGTCCTTGTTGAAAGTCGATCCCGTGTTTAAGGAGATTGGCTTGACTCTTCAGAATATCGAATTCGAATGACGTCATGGTATAGTAAATATACCTTTATTGGTGCTTTTATCAAGAAATCGTTATTAATGTACTCCTGTGCTACCAAAACCGCCTTCACCGCGAACTGTTTCCTCAAGGGCATCAACAACGTGCCACTCCACGCACTCGTGACGGGCAACAACAAGCTGGGCAATGCGCGTGCCACGCTCGATAACCACGTCTATATCTGAGAAATTTGCGAGGATAACCTTTACCTCACCGCGATAGTCGCTATCGATGGTTCCCGGCGAGTTCAATGCAAACACGCCTTGTTTAGCGGCAAGCCCACTGCGAGATCGAACTTGCATTTCAAAGCCACGAGGCACGGCAACGCACAAGCCCGTTGGGACCATAACAACCTTGCCGGCACTCAACGTTATGGGACCGTCTACGGCAGCATGCACATCCATCCCAGAAGCCCCCTCAGAAGCATAGATGGGAAGGGGCAGATCAGCTGCATGAGGAAGTTGGACGATGGGGATTTTCATGGGGAAGTTACGAGTTACCAGTTACGAGTTACGAGTTACGAGTTACGAGTTACGAGTTATTTGCGGCCGAAGTCAGCGGGGTTTTCTCCCCATTCCTTGGTCTTCCATTTGAGAACAACGTTTGGGTAGGTGTTGGTTTTCAACCATGTCTCTGCCCGAGCAATGAGCGCAAAAACCTCAGCGTTTCCATACGTACGCGCCACCGTTGTCTTAGCGAGCTTGTTGCGAACCCAAGAGAGAGCAGTTCTGGAATCAGAATAGATCGGCAACGCGATGCCATTCTGTTTACAGTAGGCAAGAGCATGTACGACGGCGAGAAATTCTCCGAGGTTGTTCGAAGAGTCGAGGTACGGTCCCATTCGGAAGATCTCCGTGCCGGTGCCTACGTCTACACCGCGATATTCCATCACTCCAGTAGTCATGTCACAAGCAGCGTCTACTGCAAGCGACGGAAGAATACAGTTTCGATGGGTAGCACGAGGGCGCTGTGAGGCAACGTGAACGTGACCTCTTTCAAAGGCCTCCTTTGCCGCTGACGGGCTTTCGTACGACTTGTATTGAGCACCCGGCACACCATGGATCTGCTTCTTCGCATCGTCCCACGAGGTGTAGATGCCCGGATTGTGTCCAGTCCACACCACATACCACTTGGATTTCTTTACAGCTGCCATAGGCTACAAAGGTACTGCGTCACGTTTTGTCTGGTGCAATGCACGTATACAGTGCACGCACAAAAAGGCAAAACATGTACGCAAAGACGCATTCTGCATCGGTGATAGGTATCGGCGCCTTTCCAATTGAGATTGAGGTGACCGTGGAGGTTGGACTACCGGCATTTCAGATCGTAGGCCTTCCGGACAACTCGGTTCGCGAATCGCGCGAGCGTGTGGTGGCAGCGCTGCATCATGCGGGTTACGACTGGCAGCCCCGCCGGATCACTGTGAATCTCGCGCCAGCAGATGTGCGCAAGGAAGGCAGCGCATTCGATCTTCCCATTGCGATCGGAATTCTCCAAGCAATGAATATGATCGAGGTTCCTGAACTTCTTGACACGGCATTTCTCGGTGAGCTTGCGTTCGATGGCGTTGTGCGGCCAGCGAGAGGCACGCTGCCAGTAGCAATGATGCTGAAGAAACGTGGGGTACAGAGACTCATCGTACCGCAACGGAACATCGATGAAGGGGCAATAGTAAACGGGGTGGACGTTTATGGCGTGGAGTCACTAATAGACGCTATTGAGCTGATTTCGGGCGCATCAAAACGTTTACCGCATACGCTAGACATCGAATCCGTCTTTGCCGCAGCCTCAGCAAGGCACCTCATTGACCTATGTGACGTGAAGGGTCAGCTGGGTGTAAAACGAGCGCTTGAAGTTGCGGCTGCTGGCGGACACAACCTCATTATGGTTGGGCCGCCTGGCGCAGGAAAGACCATGCTCGCTAAGCGACTCGCCACGATACTACCGCCGCTAAGTCTTGCAGAAGCACTCGAGACCACAACCATTCACTCAGTGGCTGGCCTGCTCCCCCCTGGTCAGCCCCTTGTGACGCAACGCCCCTTCCGTGCTCCTCATCACACGATCAGTGATGCAGCTTTGGTAGGAGGGGGCGTTGGCGTGGTCCGCGCAGGTGAGATCACGTTGGCCCACCATGGCGTGCTCTTTCTCGACGAGGTACCGGAGTTCCAACGCAATGTGCTAGAGGTTCTTCGGCAACCCCTAGAGGAACATTGCATCAGGATCTCGCGCACGCGTATGACTGTTGAGTATCCCGCCAACTTTATGCTTGTGAGCTCAATGAACCCATGTCCTTGTGGATTCTTCGGAAGTATGAATCGTGAGTGCAGATGCACGCCTCAAGACGTGCAACGGTACATGGCAAAGATCTCTGGACCGATGCTCGATAGGATAGACATCCACATAGATGTGCCAGCTGTAAACGTGAGTGAGCTCGTGCAGATAGATGCAGGTGAATCATCAGCAAGCGTTCGTTCCAGGGTGGTTGCCGCCCGCGACGTGCAGAATGTGCGATTTGCGGATCAGTCACATCTTTTCAAGAACGCGGATATGACTGCCAAGGATATGGAGAGGTACTGTGTACTAACTCCTCATGCGCGAACGGCGCTCTCAACGGCAATGGCAAAGCTTCATCTCTCAGCACGGGCGTATGACAGGATCATGAAGGTTGCAAGAACCATTGCTGATCTGGCTGAATCAATTGACGTAACAGAACAACACGTGAACGAGGCCATTCAATACAGGAATCTAGATCGTCCGTACTGGAACGGATAGAAGAGCTAGGCTCTAGATCTTCAGGAGTGGTACCACAACAACGTCACCGGTAGATGACGAGAGCACGAGAAAGTAGCTGCCATGCGCCAGGCCTGTGCACTGAGACGAACCACTGAGCCATGCATCCTTGTCAATCACTTTCACAATGTTGCCCTGAAGTGAATACAACGATCCACTCGTGATCTGTGCGCCTGTAGTGCCCCTTACAAAGGTTAAGACGTCACCATCAAAGTGCGCACTCGGCTGAATGTCATCGAGGTTGTTTGTTGCCTCAACTCCGGTGAAAGTGATCGTTCTAAAACTTGACGTTGAGCCGTACTCGTCAGGCTGACCGGCCTTTATGCCCACTGCACGCCAGAAATATGTTGTTCCAGTTGATAGACCTGTGTACGGACACAATGCGTTGTCTGAAAAAAGCTGAAACGTAGGAGAAGAAAGGGCCGCGTCTAGGCCAACTTGGACGCCATAACTCGTGAATCTTGAGGACGTTGTGTACGTGAAGTTGCCTGAAACAGCAACCTCAGCAGAGCCTGAAACAGGAGAAACGGGGGTCAGACCTTGCGATGGAGCCGCCACCGTTGTGAACGTGGCAGTATCTGACCACCGTCCGGCGGCAGTGCCGTTATAGCCAATCACTCTCCAACGATAGGTGATACCGGGCTTGAGAATGGGCGCAATCCATTCAACAGATGTTAGCCCTGAAGTATCGATATCAAACTGCTCGAATGTCAGTTTGGAGGTAATCTGTAGATCGTAAAATCTTGCAAGAGGTACGTTGGTCCAGGAAAATGGGACGGAGAGTGTATCCACGTCACCCGCTTTTTTTGGTGATAACGTACCCGGCGAATTCAAAATGGTTGTTGAAGTTGTTGTGAAGGACAAGGGCTTAGCATCAATCCCGGAGCCATATTTACTAACCGCCCTGCACGTCCAAAGGCATTGCGTAGCCAAGGGAAGAGTAGGTATCGTCAGTGGAGGACGCTCCGAAGAAACATTGGCAAGCACCACATTATCAGCCGTGCGTCTACACGTCAATATGTATCTGACTGCTCCGGGAACTTCGTCCCAGACAAAAAGTGGGCTGTCCGTTGGAACGTCAATTGCTTTATTGGCAGGAGTAATAAGCTGCGGGGTTGCAGGTGCAGTAACGAAGAACACGTCTGCGCTTTGTCGGCCAACAACAGCGTCACTCAGGGCCCGTACATTCCATGTGTATTTCGTGTTTGGTTGGAGAGTTGTTCCAAGCACAAATGATGTTGTCTGAATAAGTGTATCGGCTACAGAGACTGGAAGACCAAATCTGTTAACTGTAACATGGTAAGTACGAGCCCCCTTTACAGGATGCCACGAGAATGCTTGCGTTGGAAGGACGGCAACAGTGTCTACTCCGGAAACACGTGGACCTATGATCGTTGGAACTGCAATTTGTGTTGTGAACTGGAACACTTCAGACCATGGACCATATCCGTTGAGGACCTTACTCCGCACCCGCCAATAGAACGTTGTAAACTCAAGAACGGATGGCATCGTCGTTTTAAGTCCAACCACAGTCAGCAGCGCAAATGTTGTTGCAAAGGTTGGAGACTCGGACAGGGCTACCTGATACTCACCTGTGTAAACTGCCTCAGTCCACTCCAATTTTTGAGTAGAACCCACTTCAGTTGCAAGATTTGCCGGAGACACCAGCGTAGGTGCGATGCACATTGCATAGGCTAGCATAAACTCACCATACATGAGCTTGTCAACGGTCAAGAGTTTCGTTGCTTGGTCATACTTTGCGGCAACGAGCTGGAAATCACCGACTCCTTCGGCCGATCGATAATAGAGATTGACCTTATCTGGAAAATCTATCGCGGGTTCTGCTCCTAGGTCAAACGTCATGGTGCCGGAGACCAAGGACGGATCTTTTACTCTAAAAACCCATCGACTGGGTAATACACCGCATGCAACGTCTTCCGTAAACGAGATATTGTGTGGCTGATACGCATGTCGCTCAGCCATTGCCGAGGTAGCGGCTGAGACCCTATTCCAATTGACCTTCAAGTTTGTTGAGCTGGCAGCGTCAGCAAAGGACATAGCTCCCGTGGTGGAGACCTCACGAAACATGCCGGACATATGCATACTAGATTTTGTCACACGATAGGCAGTAAGCGCATCGCCCGTTGGGTCCTGTATCTGCACGTGAATTGTTCCATCTCGGTTGACCTCTTGGGCAACCAAATTGGTTGTTGCAGATCCATAGCCAACAAGAATATTGCCGTTCTCGAGCTCTTGTACGCTGCCCATCGAGGAGGCATAAACATCTGGTGTAGGACTGAACTCCCAGACCCTTCGCACAGTTTTTCGTACCTCATCAATGGAATACTCAACAGCTCTCGAACGAGGCGTTCCGGGTTTGAGGTTGCCGTTGTCAAACATCAGCAATGTACCCGTCTTAGAAATGATAGCGCTATGCTGATGCGAAAACCCTACGAATCCGTCTGTTGTATCGTTCTCAAACGTGAACTGATTGTGCTTTGACTTGGAGCCCCCTAAACGCCAGATGACCGACCCGTTTCTACCATTGATCTTTATGACTTCATCGAGATGTCGGCAAGACAAGAGATAGTTTCCATCCTTATCCTTAACGATGGAATTCACATGGATGTAATCAATGCTTGCAGCCGTGAGATCAATATCTTCGACTGCATCTGCCACTGGAATGTAGTCGATAGATCTCCATTGAAAGAGCGTTTGTCCCGAAAACGTTCGCTCTTGAACAATTGCTACGGAAACGTCTGCATTTGACTTACCACCGGGCACCGTTGCCGACAGATCAACCGTCAACTTTTCTACCCCTAGGATGAGATATGACGTATCAGAAATAATCCTGCACTCATGAAAGTCCGTGGCATACCCACCGGAAGGACGCAATGTGTCTATAACGGTATTATGTACATCGCGACGAAGAAAAACAGGAACATTGTCAGGTAATGCAAAGTGGGTGAACCACTTGTTGCCATACGTCTGAACGTTGTTAACAAAGAGTGCTTTGCCCAGCGATTTAATAAACATATTCTTGCCCGCATTGTCAAGCGCGGACGAAGAACTCGCAGAACCGGCGGCAACAAAGTAATAGCCAGGGGAAGGGTACCTCAGTACGGTAACATCTAGGTCTCGTAGGTCATTCTGTGACTGAAGCGATGGAACTATGAAGAGGGAGCTGAGTACAACAATGATGGGGGTAAAAAAAATTGTCTTCGCCAAACCAAATGCGCGATGAAAGAGTGTCATTATTCTCAATGCTGTTGTTACCACAAAATGTTCTACCGCTGGTAACAACCCCAAATCGACACTTTCGTTACATGTTATTTGGATAACATAGCATGTCGCACGGATGAAAGTCCACTTTCAATTCCGCGCATCTTCATTTTAAGATCGGTCTCTGTTTTGAGCGGAACCAGTCCTCCTCGTAGGGGGCGACGCGCGGCCTGACCCAACTCTGCGGTTGTCACTGCTCGAATCAATGATACATCTCCTTTGAAGAACTCTGCGATCTTCACAGCAAAATCGAATCGACTTACATAGTCTGCCCCTCCAACATGAAACAATCCACTACGTTTTCTCATTACGATTCGAGAGATAGCATCAGCCAGATCCTCGATATACGTTGGGTTTGAGTATTGATCATTTACTACGCGGACCGGCGTGCCGGCATCGAGAGCATCGAGAACCCACCGAACAAAATCAGGTCGCTCCTTCGAAGTGCCATAGAGCACATTCGTTCTAACCACAGCTGCCGCGTTACTTCCGCTCAAACACACAATTTCTCCGGCAAGCTTTGACTTACCGTAGTAATTGATCGGATTTGCGATAGCACCTTCAGCGTAAGGTCCCTTGAGACCATCAAACACATAATCGGTTGATACCTGCACGATGCGTGCGTCAACAATGCGGGCCATCCGCGTTAAGTTCTCGACGAGGGTAACGTTAACTGACCAGGCCATGTTCCGCTCTGTCTCACATCTGTCAACGCTTGTCATTGCCGCGCAGTTGATGATCGTATTTGGCATGGCCTCCATTATGGAAGTCTTAAGAGCGTTCTTATCCAACACGTCAATAATCGATGTTTGGATCTTCTCATCTTCAAATGGCAACGCGCGTCCAGAGATCAGATGAAGGGGCTCATCTGTCTCATCAATAAGCAATGGAATGAGAGCTCCTGCTAAAGAGCTTCCTGCACCAACAATTGTAATCATCTATGTGAAGTCGCTGACATTGTGCAAAGATCAACAGTGCGAGATTACGAACAACAGCGCGATAGCATGCTATCGCGCGACCTCCGTAACTACGGTCACGCCATGGCGTGACCCTACAACTCCGTAACTTTGACCTCAATCCAAGGTCCTATCGCTATGAAACGTTCAACGCTACCTGTCGTGCTGTTTTGTCTTATGGCGCTGCAGGTCTTCGCACAGTCAGACCTAGCCCCTTTAAAGGTCACAACAAATGACTCGCCAGAGCCAGGTTTCCTCTATCTGGCACCGAACTGTCGAGTTAGTCCGCGCCCCTACGCCCCCTACCTGGGAGTTTATAACGTTAACGGCGGAGTGATGAAGGTTGGCAGGACGGCCAATTACCCATTTGAGTACAAGGTGTTCCCTGATGGGAGGCTTGGCTATTCTGAGTTAGTGGTCTTTGCGGGAGCGTCAGTTCCTGCTGGTGTTTACATCGTTGACACATTGTTTGCTACACAAGAGTTCGTTTCTCAGGCAAGGGGCTACTTAACAACGCAACACGACTTTCACATGCTCCCGAATGGAAACCTTGTAATCCTCGGTGCGGAGGATGTTACTGTGGACATGTCCAAGGTTGTCCCTGGCGGACATCCGGCAGCAAATGTTGTGCAAGCCGTTATTCAGGAGATCGACAGGGACGGAAATGTTGTTGTCCAGTGGCGTTCTCTCGATCACTTGCCGATCACCGATTCATACGAGAATCTCCAAGCACCGGCCATCAGGTATTGCCACAACAATTCCCTATGGATCGATAATGACGGTAACTGGATCGTCTCGATGCGGCACATGTCTCAAGTGATCAAAGTAAACCGCGCAACAGGCGATGTGATGTGGATACTGGGCGGTAAGAGCAATCAGTTCACATTTATCGGTGAGCACGAAGAGCAGGCACCAACATATTTCAGCTATCAACATGATGCACGTAGGTTGCCCAACGGACATATCACGTTGTTCGACAATGGAACACAACACACACCGCAATATTCGCGCGGTGTTGAGTATGAACTTGATGAAGTGAACAAGACGTGCAGACTCGTTTGGGAATACCGTCATGTTCCCGACTATTACGTGAGTATTCAAGGGGGCTTGCAGACCCTCGCCAATGGCCATCGATTGCTTGGATGGGGAAGTGCTGCAAACGAAGGCTCTGCGGCCGTCACGGAAGTTGACTCTAATGGGACGGTTGTGTTTGAGGCATCATACCCCAAGCAAATGTATGTGTACCGTGCAACGAAGTATCCGATATGGCCAACGGGGCGAGCGAGTGCGACTGTTCAGATCAAGGATGTACTTCTCAATGAAACATACTCCTATCATCGTGGCGCTCAAAACGTTGGGATGAAGGTTCAGTTCACATCGCTGGACTCATACTTCTATAACACCACAGTAGCTCAGCGTGCGCAATGGTCGCCGGTAAATTCCGTATGGAATGAAGAAGCCCCCTTGTTGCATCAGGGAAGAATCTCACTTGTTGTAGAGGGTGTGCGGTCTCATGAGATAACCGTGCGCTTTAACATTGACACCCTTGGTATCGTGTTGGATCCTCAGAAGCTCACAGTTTATCGTCGGAGTTATCCGGACACTGGAAGCTTCCTTCCTTTGAACACACGCTATGATGCGGCAACTCGCGAGCTTGTTGTTGAGAAAACAACGGCGGGCGAGTTCGCCTTTGGCATACCGGCTCCGAAACCTGATGCTCCTAGGGTACCCACCCTGCAATGGCCTATCGGAGCAGAACGCATACTTGAGAAGTACACGCATCAATTGCGTGTAGCACAGTATGGACGAACTGATTCCTTGTATGTACAGGTAGCGCGAGATTTCGCTTTCACAATGATGGTTCAGAAGGGCTCAACACAAAGCGACAGAATTGCATTCAATGCCGGCAATGCCGAAGAGAAGTTCTATTGGCGTGCTCGTGCCACTATCGGCAAGCTCCAAAGTGATTGGTCAAAGGTGGACAGCTTTGTAGTTGCCGCGCCATTCCTAGAGATCAATCGTCCGGAAACAGATGTACGCTGGACGCACGACAGTAGCTATGCTGTTTCGTGGAAGACAAATATCACCGGGAGCGTGAGACTAGAACTTGTAAAGGATGGTGAGCTGGTGGCTATCGTCAGAGACTCTGTACCTGCTTCTTCTCAAGGATACTTATGGTTGGTGCCAGTTACCGTTCCAATTGGCACCGGATATCACATCCGCATTACGTCGCGCGAACAGCAGTTTGCGCAGATCGTGGTAACCGATGCAGAAAACATTGAGATCACAGGCATTACATCCGTGAGGGATGTTGCCGTTGCACAGCCGTCACCGTTGAGTGTGTATCCGCAGCCTGCAATTGATCACGTCACATTAGAAAACATCGGCTCCGGATGTGTTAGCGCCATGGTTTTTGCGAGCACCGGCGAACAGGTGGCTGAGGTTCAAGGCAGTGGTGTACGAATAGACATTGCCACGTCCGGACTTACGACCGGAGTGTACACTGCGATAGTATCAGATAGGCTTGGCAGGACATTCAGATCGAGATTTGTCGTTCAGCGTTGATCAATAGCCTGTTGGGTGACCGTTCTTTTTACGCCATTCAAAGATTGGCTTGAACGGACCGTATTTGTGTTCTTTAGCAGAGAACGGGTCTTCATAAGGCGGATGGTAGTAGTCAACCGGTTTTTCTTTGCGCACCGGATACTCGTTGTCGAGATACACACCGGGCCTCGTGTGGAGTTGGTCATCATTTACGTAGGCCGCAACATCCATCGCTTCTTCGTCTGTTAGGACTGGTTTATCCCAACGTGCGAGGTCAAAGGGCATGTTGTATTTGATGAACTGAGCAGACTTGATCAGGCGGTGCATTGATGAACCGGGCTGGTAGGAAAGCTTGCCCCAAAGAGGCGGATAGAAGTAGGCAATGCCATCTGGCTTGAGAACACCCTGGCCATCATCTCCGTGGCAGCGCATGCAGTGTTTCTCATAAATCGTGCGCCCTTTTTCAGAGTTGGCTGCTCGATCAAGCAGTGCAATGTCTTTGAGCTTGTCACCCGGCACGTGAGCATCAACAGGTACACCACGAGAGATCCACTTCATGTAGGTCACGATGGCAACCATCTCCTTGCTGTCTGTAGGCATCGGCACTCCATTCAACGGCCTTTCGATACAGTTGTTTACTCTGTCTGCCAACGTGAGTACGCGACCTTCGCGCGCGCGATACTGCGGGTATCTGGCATGGGCAGAGAAATAGTTCAGACCGTATGGCCTGGTTCCGGCATCGAGGTGGCAGCTCTGACAACCAAGGCCGTTACGCCCAAAGTGACCTACCTTGCCCTTTGGTCCAAGGTAGTAAGGGAAATTCACGACGAGCTCTTTCCCATAGCGAATCGTTGCACCTAATGCATCGTTTGGAATCGAATTGGTATCAGGGGGCGTGTAGAGACTATCTGACTTCTTCTCAACAATCACTTCCTTTTCATGCTTCGCACATCCAATGCAGAAGATCGCACAACTGAAAACTACGAGGGCTACAACGTAACCCCGTATCCCCGTATTACGGTCACGCCATGGCGTGACCCTACGTTTCTCCGTATCACGGTCACGCCATGGCGTGACCCTACGTTTCTCCGTATCTCTCTTCATAATTATTTCGTTGTTGACGGACGTTTCTCGTTTGACCATGCCACAAATCCACCGAGCATGTTGTAGGCCTTCTTGTACCCAAGCTTCTTCATTAATGCAAGTGTCTCTGCGCTGCGACGTCCCGACTTACAGTAGATAAGCACAGATTTTGATTTCGGAAGTGTTTTCAGTTGGTCTGTAAAGTTTTTGTCATAGTAATTCATCAGCTTCGCATTGGCAAGGTGTCCGGCTGCATACTCTTCCGGCGTCCGCACATCAAGGATGATGAGCCCCTTTGTATCCTTAACCATCTTTTCAGCCGACGCAGTTGAGACGTCGCCTGATGATCCCGCGTCCACGACGCTAATGGCCAACAGGCCTACGACGATAACAGCAATGATAGTTTTCATCGCGAAAATTAGCACCTTTCTGCCTTGAATTGGTCGTGGCTACCTAACTTCACCCCATGAAAAGAACCGAGCTGAACACTTTTCGTTTCATAGCTGCTGCGCTCGTACTGATGACCTGCGGCAGGTTTGCGGCCGCCCAGGACATGAATTGGGGCACACAGCCGGACACAACAAAGATCCTCAAGATCCAGATGTTTGGGCAGTTCTGGCTACGATTCAATCAAAGCAATCCAGGCACGATGGTTCAAGGGGCTCCACAGGACGAGACCTTTGATATTGGTGTCAGACGAGCTCGTATTCAGGCATTTGCACAGATAACTGACCGTGCGACGTTGTTCGTTCAATACGGCTTTAATAACTACAACTCGAACTTCGCATGGGGTAGCAACCGCAGGCTCCAAGCGTTCTTTCATGATGTTTTCGGTGAGTATCGTTTAACTACTGGCAATGAATTGAAACTCGGGGCTGGTCTAGCATTTGTGAATGGTCTGAGCAGGTTCACCCAACCGGCAGTTATCGCCATGCCGACGATGGACATTCCGGTGTTTGCCCAAGCCACAGTTGAGCAGACCGATGTTTTTGGCAGGAAATTGAGTCTCACTGCCAGGGGGCAGATTGGCCCCGTCGACTATCGCTTTGCACTCTCTGATCCATTCCCGATTACAACAAACGGCCAAACGCAGCCACCGATCAGTGCATGGTCCAACTTTGCACAGGTAGGTCATACGCTTCAACAGCAGGCCTATATCATCTATCAGTTTCGAGATCACGAACCGCATCAGGTGCCAAACATGGCAGGGACGTACTACGGAACACGCCGCGTTTTTAACATCGGTGCAGGTGTGATCTATCAACCGCGTGCGATGTGGCGTACGTTAGGGGCCGATACGCTGTATGAAAATCTGCTGCTCATGGCTGTGGAGTCTATGTTCGATGCCCCGATTGACCGTGATGGCACCACACTAAGTGCGTACGCCGGACTCTTCCACAACAACTACGGAAGAAACTATCTGCGGTACAATGGCGTGATGAACACAGGAACCTCGATTCAAACTCCGACAGATAGCACGCAGCTGAAGCCCCTTACTCAGCACGGTTCCTCGTATGGCAATGCTTTTCCCATGTTCGGCACTGGTAATGTTCTCTACTCACACGTTGGCGTGTTTCTTCCAAGAGTTGTAGGTGCCGCAGGCATAATGCCATACGCGAGCGTCACGTTGTCCTGGTACGAACGTCTTAATTATCAACTCACCGACATTTATGCTGTAGGGTGCTCTCTCTTGCTGGACGGAATTAGAAGCAGACTTTCACTCGAAGTGCAAAATCGTCCAACGTATGGTGTGTCTATTGCTGACAACCCCTTTGGTGAACTGGTACAAGGCGAGAGGCGCAATCAGATAGTAATGCAGTACCAGGTGGTGTGGTAGAGGCCCTACCAGCCCTGCATCGAGATACCAACGCGGATGGAGAGAGGCGTTCCAGGCGTATAGTGAATCTCAGATACCGATGTGGCCTCGTTCTTCAGTCGACTCTGTGTGTCAAACTGCGACTCTCGCCACTGTGTGTTGAATAGATTTTCACACTGAAGACTGACTGAGATCTTCTTTGAGATTGGAATTGACGCGTTCACATCGAAGACGCTATACCCCGCAGCCGTGACGGTGTTGAACTCGTTTGCCGGACGTGAGTCTACATGACGCAGCCGAAGCGCGGCGGTCATCCATGGAAGAGTGAAAACCGCAAAAGATGTGACAGTAACAGAGGGGGCAAGTGGGATGTAGTTTTGGCCATCTTGTTCGTCGCGCATACGACCCCGAGAAAATGTCGCATTCCCTCCAACGGTCAACCACGATGTGGTCTGATATCTCGCCTCCAGATCCACACCGACACGACGCGATCTTCCTGACTGCTCGGTTGTGCCTTCATCTCCGATCCAAACAAACTCGCTTTCAAGATCAAGCATCCACGCTGCTGCGGAAACCGCAATTACCTGATCGGCCCATCTCGCTCCGATCTCCGAGCCAAATGCTCGCGGAATAGTTGTGCTATTGGGTACCGAAACAGCAACGCGAGCATCGTTGGAATGAAAGCCAAAGCCGGAGTTCAGAAAGAGGACTGCGTTCTCATCAACGGTGTAGGTTACGGTAGCTTTAGGAGAGAATAGAAACGTTGTTGTTGATCCTTGAGGCGCACCAACTGTAGAGGTGATGTCTTTCACGTTAAAGCTAAAGTAGTCCCCGCGCAGACCAAGAACAACACTAAGATCTCCAAAGAAAAACGTCTGCTGCCCGTAGATCCCGAGATTCAATTGCCTTACGTTGTTTGCTCTCGTCGTGCTTATTCGCGTGCGAACTGAATCGTGATACAGAGCAGCGGTTACGTCGTCATAGCGGACATTCGCCCCTATGAGCGTAATGGAACCGACGGAACCTATTGTAGACGAGAGCGACTTTTGGGCCTTAAGGGTCAATACTTGACGGTCGTCTGTTTGCTCGATCATATCTCCGCGCACCGAATCATTGAGGAAGAATGTGAAATTGCTGAAAAGTTGAAATCGGTAGTCTGTGAATGAAGCCTTCACAGTTAGCGGGTCCGTGGTCTGAGTCTCAAGTGCGACTTGAAATGTAGCACGCTGCGTGTTTCCTCCTTCGTTTGGATCTATTGAGCCATATCGTGTGATGAGACCCTCTTGAACTGCCCGTTCAGGTATCTGCCCACTCGCGTCCCAGGACGATGAGAAGTACATAGCAGAACCCGTCACAACTGTGTTCCTTGCAATTGGTGTGTAGGTCTTACCAATAAGATTGAGCTTTTGCATGCCTTGTGGTCTCTCAAAGAATCCACGCGAAGAGAGTACCTCCGCGCCAACGTACGCTCGCGTTGCATCGAGAGATGTGGATGCAAGTGCGAGACCTCTATAGAAACCATAGAGACCGCCCTCCATCTTTGCTACATTCTGAGACAATGTATCAGCGAGATGGAGAGTAATAGCCCCTGCGGTTGTCAGATCTCCATACTGGGCAAAGTATGGCCCCTTTACAACGTCAACACGGTCAACCAACTCGGGGATGATGAAGTGCATGTCCGCGTACCCTTGCCCGTGACCGTGCGATACCATGTTCACTGGCGCACCGTCTACGTTGATGTTTACATCCGTCCCGTGATCTGCATCGAAACCCCGGAGAAAAATCTGTTCGGCCTTCCCCCCACCCGCGTGCTGTGCAATGACAAGTCCCGGAACGATGCGAAGGAGATCCTGGGTGGATGTGCGAGGTAGCAGCGCAAGATCCGCAGATCGAAAGGTCTGATCAGACGCAGCAGACATTGGACGCATTGCCACAACTGACACCGTTGGCTTGTTGTATATAACCGTATCCCTTTTTTCTGCCACTTTCTGCGCTTGTACATGAAGAACAGAAGTGCAGATAAGAAAGGCAACCGTGATTGAGGTTGTTACTCGAATCATTGCGCCACAGCTTCAGCAAGCGAACCGGACTCACGATCCTCCCTCGTCATTTGTGCATGCAGCTTTTCAAGAACCGAAACACGCAGGGTGTTTCCTCGTTCTCTTTCGATGTCGATTTCATCCTTGACAAAGGATATCTCCGGCATGAGAGCCAGGGCTGAATCAAGAAGTGCGATCGCACCTGTGCTATTCGATCGGCTGCGTTCGATATGGGCTAGTCCGGCGAGGGCAAATGGAAAATTCTTCCGCTCAAGTCGGGCAAGTAAGAACTGCCGCTCAGCATCCGAAATGCGACCGGCCCTGAACAAGAGATTGCCATAGGTAGTTCTGGCCCAGGCAGCATCAACGGTTCCAGGCTGGCCAGACTGAACGGCCATATGCATTGCGGAGAGTGAGCCTTCCATGTCTGCATGACGCTCGCGTATATAGGAGATGCGCGCGTATGATTCCATGCTAGGACGGAGGTTCATCATGGTAGTGGCTGCGGCAACGGCCTCGTTCATCTTCCCGAGTTCGAGATTGGCGTCACACAGCATTCCAAAAACGGTTGCAACGTTGGGCATTCGAGCACAGAGGGTAGTAGCGAGTTTCCGGGCGTCCTCAAAACGATGTAGAGATAGCAGCACACTCGTCTTCTGCATGAGAAGTTCGCTGTTCTGATTGTCGATGTGAAGACCACGCTCGATTACGTTCAGTGCAGCAGGGTAGTAGTATGGATGATCTCCAGTAACGCGCGCCTCATTCATGAATACCGACGCAACAGTTGAATAGGGCTTTAGCACATCTGGCGTCGCGTCTATCTGTGCGCAGGCTTTTTCATAGGATTTGCGTTGGTGCACAAACTCAGCTTCATAGAGTCCGGATACGCGAGGCTTCAGCTTCGGTATCTCAACAGTGTCTACGGAGAATAGCTTTGTGCATGCCACAGCGGCGAAGCAGACAAGAGTCAGTGCAAACATCTTCATTGTGATCTCCAGGAATATTGATCTTGATAGCACCCTCCCACCCGCTTGCGGGCGGGAAGGTCCTAACAGGGCTACTGTTAACGAAGGAGTATGATTCGGGTCGAGGCTTCTTGGCGGCCATTGATGTCCAACACGAGCATGTAGGCGCCATTGGTGAGTCCGCTACCCGCAGACCATGTTACCGACTGGTCTCCAGCTGCGATTGCGTTGTCGTAGATCGTGGCAACGAGTACGCCCCTTGCATCAAACGCGCGGATCGTTGCATTACCACCCTCGGCGGAATGGAAGCGAAGCGTGGTAGATGAGGTGAATGGGTTTGGAGCTCCAGATCCGATGAAGAACGCAGATGGTGCAGTGAATCCAAGCGGATCATCATTCAACTGTCCACGAACGCCGACGGTTGTCGCTCCTGCATCGTAGCCGCGGTGTGCCTCAGCCATGTAGGGGAATTTCTTCGAGAACGACTTGTCGTTCTTGGTAGGTCCCGCATTGTACGACAGAACCTTTACAAGATTTGGAGTAACGGGTGAACCTCCAGATGTATAGTCATCATACCAGAGCCCGATAGCTGCTAAAACAACACCAGATACGGCTTGCAGTTCGATCGTCGTTACATCGTCTTCGAGTCTGCGACCATTAGGGAAGCCATCCATGTTGGGGATCCATTGCAACTTGGCAGATGCATTAAAGCGTGGATCAGTGAGTCCGAGCGCTGCACACTGTACGAGCCCCAGTGACGAGAAGTCAGCACTTTCGCGTGGCGTTACCGGCGTTGCCATGTTCAAACGAAGCATGTCGCCCAGCACTGGAAGAAAGTTGTTGATGAATGGCTTTCCTGCTGCAAGTGGATTGCCGCTCTTACCCGTGGCGAGTTGGTAGGGAGGCAGATTTGGAACGCCAGTGTAAAAGATCGGTAACAGGTCTACAGATCGTGGTGATTTCGGCTGGAGTAGGATCTTACCGAAGGCGGACGTATCGAGTGCCGTTCCGGCCCCACCATTTGTGGCAAGGAGACCATAAAGTCCGTCTGCACCGTTCCGGAAGTCATAGGTACCAAGGCTCTTTGACTGGATGCGAAGATCGGCAAGCGCAGGAACAGCACCACCAAACTTGCTGTCATCCATGTAGAGAGCAAGTTCAGGGTTTACAAAGTACTTGCCGTATGAAAGTTCACGCGTTGTCTCATATGGCGTGCCTGCATTCCAACGATCTTTATCGCCGACAGGAATGACGGCTTCGTTTGTAAGGGGCATACCAATGCGCGAGATCTGAATCCACTCACCGCTAACGTCAGGCTTTTGACCGTCAGTGCGAAGAGTTGAGATCTTTGGTCGCGACGCAGATGCCCACACACCGATAACATAGTCTCCGTCAAGAATGTTAGCTGCCATGCTCACAGGCTTGCCATTCTTCTGAAGGGTAGCGATCGGAATTTTCAGTGCAATTGTGTGACAGTTGAATCCGGCCAGCGCATCGCGTGACTTCTCAGATCCAACACCATCTGCCTTACGCGTTTGGCCAAGGTCAAACACTCCACCGAGATCAACGAAGAAGGGATCGTCAACCGGTCCACAGAATACAGTCTCTCCGCTGGATGCCGTTGTGATGGCTTCCTGTACAAGTTGAGCGTATGGCTTGTTCAATCCCGCAGCGCCTTCGATTGAGCGTGGTCCAATGTTTGGTGGTGGAACCTTACCGGCCGCTACGATCTTTTGAAACGTCTTTCCTCCATCAATGGAACGCTCACACACATAACTCGTTTTGAGATTCTCCTTGCCAAGACGGATGTTGAAGAACGTGGTTGGATCTTCATTCATCTTTGTGAACGTAAAGCGATAGGTGATCTCATCTCCGGACACGGCGGCATTGTTGTCAACGTGGATCTCATAACGAATGTTTTCTCCGAACGAAGAGTAATTCGGTCCGCCCTCAGGGAGTTCGAACGGAATGAAGTTTGCGATGATCGCTATGGAATTTGTGTCTTCCGGACAACGGAATGCATAGAGATCTGTATTGTCGGCCAACGGATCATTGCTGATCAGTGGTGCCTCGCGGTGCGAGGATGCAAATACGATGGCACACAGGCCAGCCGTAGCAGCCAGCGCCGTTAGTACCATTTTAGGACGAAGAAGCCTCACAGGTCACCTCAAGAAAGTAGTGGAATTGAGTGCTTTGTTGCACGTTTCCAATACCTACGGTTAATCCATGGTATTGGATCACCGGTACTCTTGATTGTTCGATACTGCCCTATATTTGGTATGCCTCACGATTTGGAATCCGTATCCCGAGACTATGCAGCAAGCCTTAAAAGGGGCGATGCTAGTGTGATGTCGGCTTTATACGACGAATATTCCTCGTCACTCTATGGAGTAGTACTAAGGATTCTTCGTTCCACATCACATGCAGAAGATGTGCTGCAGGAGACCTTCGTCCGCGTTTGGACGAATAGAGAGAGCTATACGTCAGACCGGGGTACGCTCTTTACCTGGATGCTCAACATTGCTCGGAATCTTGCAATCGACACACTTCGAAAGGCGTCTTTCTCACGTGAAGAGATCCAATCCGCGGAGGAGATCGTAGGTATTGAAAGCAGGGTGTCAGATCCTCGAGAAGCAGCAGAGTCTGTTGATCTTCGCTCATTGGTTGGAACACTTCCAAAGGAGCAGGAGGAGATCATCGATCTCGTCTATTTTAAAGGTTACTCGCAATCGGAGATAGCCAAAGAGTTTGACATCCCGCTTGGTACCGTGAAATCAAGGGTCAGGCTCGCTATGAACACTCTTCGATCGATATATGGAGTATCGTTGTGACACACGACGAACTACTCAATTCTGGACTCCTTGAACTGTACGTTGCTGATGCGTGCACTCCAGAGGAGCGTGGAATTGTGGAGCAGGCCATGAAGCAGAGCCCCGCAGTCGAGGCCGAGATCAGGGTGATTGCCCAAGCGCTTGAAGCATTTGCACAAGAGAATGCTGTTCTCCCTTCGCCTGATCTACGGGCCAAAGCACTGAATGCAGTATTCCAAGAAGTACCAGTCTCGCAACCGCAAGCAACCGTCTATCCAATCATTACTCGCTCACGTTATCTTATTGCGGCGTCTATTGGACTGCTTATCGGTGCACTACCATCGATCTACTTCCTTACAGAACGATCTACACTTCTAGATGACCGAAATGCCGCTGTGGAAGCATTGGCAGAGGCAAGGACCAACAATTCAGTCATTGCCAACAAGGTCAATTACTATCAGAAGTCACTCGACGCAATGATCGAGAAGAACGTTCGGCGAGTACAGTTACCTGCAGTCCAGCCGAACGGCACTGCGTACGCATCTGTATTCTGGAACACAAATAGTCACAACGTTGTCATTGACGCCAGAGGGTTGCCAGAGCTATCGGCAGATCAAGACTATCAGCTATGGGCAATTGTAGATGGCGTACCGGTGGACCTCGGCGTAATCAACATAGCTACTACAGAAGAACGCATCATCGCTATGAAGTCCATCGATCGTCCCTCGGTATTTGCTATCACTGTCGAGCCAAAGGGTGGAAGACCAACACCCACAATGGAAGCGATGATCGTAGCGGGTAAGGTAGGGTAGACATTAGTCTTGGGCTACGTAGACAGCAACGGGGCCTATCCGCAATTGCAGATAAGCCCCGTGAAATGAGTCTGGTGTATGTTTTTACTTCGGAACCACAACGGCATCAACAACATGGACCCATCCATTTGAAGCGCGGACGGAACCAACGATCTTGGCACCATCAATGAACCAACCCTTGTCGTTGATGGTCATCGTTACTTGTGACCCGTCGAACATCGTGACCTTTTGCCCGTCCGTGAAGTTCGACTGATCTAGGTCTGAAGTTAGAACGTGATGATAAAGGATCGTTGAGAGCTTGTCAACGTTTTCTGGCTTTACAAGATCTTCTACTGTGCCTGCCGGAAGTTTGCCAAAGGCGGCATCTGTTGGAGCAAACACTGTAAAGGGGCCTGCATTTGACAATGCATTCTCCAAGCCTGCTGCGTGGACGGCAGCTACGAGGGTTGTGTGATCCTTGGATCCACCGGCAATCTTGAGAATGTCCTTCTGTGAGTCGTCGTCTTTTACGAGTGCCTGACCCGATGGACCGCCATCAGCCCCTTTCAATTCTTCCTTAGGTTGATCAGAACCAGATGAACAACCACTCGCGACTGCGATGGTTCCGGCTATGAATAGTGTAACGAGCGTGCGCATAACAGAACTCCAGAAATATGGGAGAAGAGAATTACCAGTCTTTACGTCCAAAGGCGCGCCTCCCGATGAAAACCGGGAGCAACGTCCAGACAATGAGTGAACTCGATGAAATGATGATGCCGGTTGCTGCACCGAAGAACTCCTGAAACACAGCACCGGTATATCCCATGAGTGCCGCGTAGTCAAACGTGAGCATTACGATGATCCGTGCGAGATCGATCGGATTCAGAACTACCATGGCAATCGTTGCCTTCTCTAGTGGATAGTCCGCGAAGATCACTGTGAGAGCAAGGATCAATCCATCATACAACACGGCAAACGAGAGCCACGATATGAAGGCAACGCCCATGGCCGCAGCCTTGTCCTGTACCACCACGCCAATGAGATACGCGATTGCAAAGAATACCATCGTTAGCGCGCTGCCGGCCGCTAGTAGCGTTAGGATAGGAGGATTGAACACGACGCCATGAATAGCAGCGGGAACACCGATGCCGACAACAAAGGCGATGAGAAATGGTAGGCTCACGCCAAGGTAGAGAGCAAAGTAGATAGCGCTCCGCGAAACAGGCTGCGTCAACATTAGCTCTACGAAGTCGCGGTTGTGGTGCACATGAAGTGTTCCGAACACAGCGGCCGCAAGCGGGATGAGGAGTAACACAACATTCATTAGTCCTACGACGGTCTTGGCTTCGCCACCAGTGAAATACAGGAGTCCTTCCGTAACAGCGGCAAAGAAGATGAGGTAGAGTGCTAGCCAACGACTCCGCATAACATCGCGAACAACGTATTTCAAGAGAAGTGCAGTGGTTTTCACTGGACACCTCCATTGCTTTGCATCATGATAGTGGCAACTGCACGCGAGAGAACATCGTGACCAGTGCGCTCTAAGAGCTCGTTCACCATGCCATCAAAGATTACGCGTCCTTCATGCAGGTAGATGATCCTATCGGCCAGTTCCTGGATCTCGGAGAGAACGTGCGAGGTGATCAACACAGTTGACCCTGCATCACGTACCTTGATGATGCGCTCTTTCAAACGCTCAGTAACAACCGGATCGAGTCCGGCCGTTGGTTCATCAAGCAACAATGTTGTTGGCTGAAACATTAACGCCAACACGCTCCCAACCTTCTGACGTGTGCCTCCACTGAGCGCGCGCATTGGCTTATCCATATGACCATGAAGTTGCACGTCCTCGATGAGTTCATCGGAGATATCCGGCACACGACTCATGCGGACACCCCGCACCATGTTGACCAGATCTCGCGGTGTAAGGTTCTCCGGATAGTGCGCCACTTGTGACATGTAGCCTATTGTTGCTCTGCTCTCAGGATTGTTAATGGTGGAAACGCCATCAACGGCGATCGTTCCTCTATCAGGTTGCACGAGTCCAACAATGCTCTTCATAAGTGTAGTCTTACCCGAGCCATTGGGACCTATAATGGCCGTTACACTGCCGGTAGGAAGCACAACCGATACGCCCTGCAATACATGCAATGCGCGAAAGGACTTGTGCAGATGGTCTATACGGATCATTGTTGCTGTGCTCTAGGCTTCATAAGGGGCTTATTGTCAACGAGTAGATCGGGCGTCACTGTCGGAATGATACGTTCAGCCAAATCAAGCATGGTAATGAACGCAGTGTGGAGAAGGATCACCGAAGACGGCATCTGCTCTACAAGCTGGGAGTAGAGTCTTACGGGGTGATGTGGAACATCTCCAACGCCATCGTGATCAAGGTCGTACCCTTCGTAACTGCTCCAGTAGTTGCCGCTGAACGTGTTGAAAGACTCGCGTGAGTTCGTCGTGACGTCAAAGGTGTTTCCGTCAAACGTGTTTCGAACCACGGTGATCTCTTCGCATCCACCCAGAATGCGTAAACCGTATCCATTGCGAATGAACGTGTTGCCTTCAATCAGAAAGTGGCCAGCCCCTTCTGCATGAATGGCTATACTGTTTCGCTCGAAATGATTGTCCTTGAGGTGACCTTCCTTGATCTCCTTAAGGAGCAACCCATAGGACGTGGGTCCCCAGTTGTTCCGGAAGGTGTTGCCGATCATCTCAACCACATGGGAGAACATCACGGCTACGCCGGCGCCATTTGAAGCGAACACATTGTTGTGATACGAACACGAATCCGAGAACATAAAGTGCAGACCGTATCGAGCATTCTGCTCACTGTGATTATTGAGAACTGTTCCCTGACGCATGAATTCGAAGTAGATGCCATCGCGATGTCCGGTAATCGTGTTCCCGGTGACAAGAATATTGCGACATGTCCACGCATGTATACCGTTGCCTGAGTTTGACTCATCGCGCATTGCGCCTATAATGGTGTTGTTTGCTACGCGACAATTCGCTGACTTGCTGAGATAGATTGCGAAGAAGCCGTTTTCAATTCGGCACCCATCGATGTCCGTCCCGACTCTGTTTAGCACCTTGATAGCTGCATGATCATCTACATAGCTTACGGCAACGTTGCGAATGGTGAGCGTGCGAAATGCAACGCCATCGGCATTAACAAGAAAGATCGTTCCGCCGCTCGAGTGACCATCTACAACAGCCCCCTTCATGCCAATGATCGTTATGCGCTTGGTGATATCGTATCCGCTGCCCGAGTGTTCACCAGGCATTACGAGAATGGTGTCACCCTCACGTGCGTTCGATAACGCTGTCCGTAGTGTGGAAGCACCAGTAGGGTATGCCTTCTGTGTACCTGCATAGGCGGGCGACATCCAAAGAATCAACGCTATGATCAGGAGGTGTTTCACAGCACGGCTCTGAACCCAACGTTGAGAGAACGACCGCGTGATGGCATGTTGTTGATGCTCGTATGCTCATGGTAGAACGTATCGAATAGGTTGGTGCACGCAAATTGAATGCGAAGTTGTGAAAGAGGCATCCATGCCAAAAGAACGTCCGCCCGCGCCCAAGACGCCGTATTGTCCTCAGGGAGAATTAGTCGTGATGCACGCGATTGCGCAACTGCTGCTGTCACGATGATCTCCCCCTGAAGCATAGGGTCTCCAACAACAGCACGAACCATCCCCTGCATGGGAGCAATGAGTGGTAACGGGTCATTGATCGTAATACCTGTTCCCCATGTTCCGAGTACCGATGCTTGCATGCTGCACCACGGCGTAATGCTGACCGTAGCGTTTGCGTTGAAGCCCATAAGGTCGGCGCCGCCTATACTTCCCATGTAGCGGGTAGGGGGCTGTCCTTGAGTAGGCACATCTGTTGACGGCACCGGCGCGATGTAGTTGTCGATGTGACGCATCGATCCTGACACAGAGAGCTTCATATCATCTGTTCGGAACGTGCTCCCTATATCTAGTGACAAAGCCTTTTCGTTAGCAAGATCAGGACGTCCTATAGTGACAATGTTAGCCTGAGGATCGTAGAGCCAGAAGCCATACATTTCAAGATGTGTCGGCATTCGCTCGCTACGCGCCACAACGGTCCACAGCTGAACACCCTCTGCGACTGTGTAGAACGCGCCAACATTAACTGAGAGTGCGACGGCAGTTCTATCAAGAGACATCCCGGGATAGTAGCCACCAAGGACACTACGGAAAGAAGCGTCCGCTAGCGTGCGGCTCGAGACGTCAACTCTTGTTCCAACGCGCACTGATAAATCACAATCAATACTGTGCTCCCATGAAGCACTAACACCTGCAGTTGCAACGCGTGCATCTCCGATGTTTGTCATTTGCATTGTTGAAACAGAGGTGTCCAATGGGATCATACTCATCGTTGCGCGTGCATCGAGATACGTAACATCAATCACGGTTCGAATGAGATTATCGGAACTAGCGATGCTGCCTTCGGCTAACAAACCAAACACATGAGTTGTACCAAGCATAGGCATGTGCATGTTCGGCATAAAGGCTCGCGATGCTATCTGCGATAGGGGGCGATCATAGTCGTCCATCGTATGCGTAACTGAGTTTGCATACAGCTTTGCAGATGTGTTGATGGAAGGAGACCATGCTGAGCGCCATGTGATAGCGCCAATAAGTGCATCGGCCTTACGCGTATCCATGATGAGAGCGGGATATCCAACGTCCGACGCCACGTCGGCGATAAAGGTCGCTGAAAGTGCATCTCGGTCCGATAGCTTCCATAAGCCCCCTACCTGAACGTTGTGCTTTGTGAAACCCGATAATGAGATATACTGCCCATCACCAGCACGCATGTTGTCGGCAGATCGCATTGTGTATCCGGCCCTGAGTCCAAGCGTTTCGGTACCGCCGGAAAGATCGACGCGAAAGCGTCGCAGGGCTGCGTTGGATTCCGTTGACATACTGACTATTGACGATAAAGAGGTAGCAAGTGTGGGTTGTTTCAGAGAGAAGTTCACTGAGCCACCGAGGTTCTGTCCATAACGCAAATCAGTTGCATCGGACGATACGTCCATGGAAGAGAGATTGTCAAGCTCGATGTAGGCAGTCGAAGGATCCATTTTATCAACACATGCTGCGTGGATCTTCATGCCATCGATGGACGTGTTCATCTGTCCCCCACGTAGTCCAAGCATCGACGCCTCGCCCGCAAAGCCATTAGCGCGTTGGATCAGTGAAAGGCCGCCGAGTCTCATGAGGTCGTCAACAGAACTCGATGCCGACAAGGGGCGATCCATGCGCCACGGCTTCGAATACGGATCTGCCTCCACCACTACAGTACGCACGGTGATCGTCTTGAGCGTATCCTGAGCTATAGCCGCAACGCCGGTCACAACGTAGAGAAACACGATGGTTGGGAGGGGGCTCATCGTTACCGAACAACAACCTGATAGTTGTTCGTGAGTATCTGTCCGTCAAGGGTCTTCACTGCAAGAGCTATCTGCCAGTCTCCAGTCATTGTGTAGTTGACACGACCGACGTACCATCCGCCGACTGTTGCCACAGGGGTGACATTTCCTTTAGAGCCATGTCCCATTGAGGGCATCGTTGGAGCAAAGGAAACTTCAGCATCATCAACAGGAGTATAGTCAAACCCGTCGGCTGTGCGATAGAGATTGAACATGATATCGTTCATCCCCACAGTCCATGCAGCGTTCTTAAGCGTGAGGATGTACTTTGTGCTGGATGCATCCTTGAGAGTAACTGTGTTTCCTGAGTTACCTACCGCGATTGGAATGTGTACGGTAAACGTTGTGTCTATGTCGTGATCATGAATGGTAATGCCTACCTTCCAGCCCACATCACTTGCCATCGTAAAGATGGCTGCGCTGTGATACAGTCCGTCTTTGTCCGGCGCAACCTCTTCATCTTGCTCAACCGGGCATGTATGGTGAATACTGCCCATATCCATGTTTGGTGTAATGAGCACGTGAACGTCCGTTAACGTTAGTCCATTGTGTCGGATGCGAACATAGAGAGGCGTATACCCCACAGTAATGGCTCCATCCGCATAGAGTTCCACAGCGTAGTTGGATGCAGTCACCGTGGATACGAGAGTCTTGTCGATTGTGATCGGCTTAACGGGCTCTGTGGTTGTAGTGCAAGACAGCACAAGGACTGCTAATACTGCGAGCGCCGACAATTTTAAGGTGTTCATGAAGAGTGTTGTCGTAATCATGTTTCTAGTTATTAGGGAGGGTGAGTACTTCGTCGAATGTTCTCACCTTGCCGACGAAGTTTACCCGAGCGCGCTCGCAGGAGTTGTTATCACGAAAGGCGGCCACGTTCAATCCCATTGGGGAGTGGATCATGTCACTTTCGAGATAACACGCCGTGCGAGCATCGATCAGGGTTCCAGGATTGATGAAGTCTGTGACCCAGAATGAGTGGATATCAATCTTCTTTACGGTGGTGCCTTCTGCCCACTCGATCATACACTCAGGCGAGTCAAAGACAAAGGTCTTGCCCGTCTTCATAACGATCTCCGCACCAAACTTCTGATCCGTGGTGCCCATGCGACAAGACGTGCATTGTTCGCTGCCATACACGATGGCCTTGGGTTCCGGTTCGCTGCATGATGTGACGATAATCGATATCGCGATGATCGAGATGAGCCAAAGATTTTTCATAATTCGCCGCAGATAACTAGTGAGTGGTTGTACGCTTGCGGCTAAGCCACCAGGCTAGGCCAACAAGGAGTGCGCCGAGGGCGATAAAGGCAAAGCCAATGTCGGGATACGAACTAGCCGAGAAATTCAAAAGTTGCTCGGTACCGAACAGTGGCGGTTGATAGGACATTCCCTCGATCTTAATGATGGCATGCGGATCGAGGTTGTGTCCATAGTCATATTCCCAGAGCCAGAAATCGTATAGGCCAAGTGCTCCAGCCGCAGTAAGCAGGGCTATCCACACAAGGTTCATCCATCTGCGCCCAAAGGCAGCGATCAAAAGACCTAGACCAACAAGAGCAAGCACGATGATCGGCATGTATTTGAGTTCAGGGATGGAGTCCACCTCTATTCTCTTCATGCCTATGTAGTGATTGAGGTTGTTGATGTTGCCTAGATCATTCGGTCGCGTACCTTCAACGTTGTTGATTCGGATGAGTATTCCGAGCTCGCTACCCTTCGGATATTGAGGAGCCTCAAGGGTGATGGACCACATTGGAAACACGAATAGTCCGAGCAGGGAAAGTGCTCCAAGCGCCGTCAAGATCCGATGAAGGGGTTTCATGTTCGCTCTCCGTTACTTTTTATTCCACGACATTGCACCGCTACCGCCGTTAGAGACGCGGACATACCCTTGCATCTCCTGGTGCAGTGCAGAACAGAAGTCACTGCAATAGAATGGGAAAACGCCTGCTTGCTTAGGTTCCCAAAGCATGGTGCAGGTTTCTCCCGGCATTATGAGTAGCTCCGAGTTTGCTGCACCGTAGACGGCGAAGCCGTGCGGAACATCCCAGTCTTGCTCAAGGTTTGTAACGTGCCAATAGACCTTGTCTCCAACCTTTACACCTTCGATGTTGTCTGGCGAAAAGTGTGATCTGATTGACGTCATATACACGTGAACCTCGTTTCCGGAGCGAACTACCTTTGTGTCAGACTCTTTCTTTGTAGCATATGGGTGCATGTTCTCAGATAGCTGATACATCTTCCGTGAATTCTTCATGATCAGATCGGCCGGACATGCAACAGCATAGTGAGGTTCACCGATCGTTGGGAAATCAAGCAGGAGCTTGATCTTGTCGCCCGAGATGTCAAAGAGCTGCGCGGATTGTGCAAGCTCAGGGCCTGTAGGCAGGTAGCGATCCTTTGTGATCTTGTTATAGGCGATCAGATACTTGCCCCAAGGTTTTGTGGAGTTACCACCAGGAATACCAAGGTGACCAATTGAGTAATAGGTAGGTACGCGATCGACAACTTTGAAATCCTTAAGTGACCACTTAACGATCTCTGAAGAAACGAACATCGATGTATAGGCATATCCTTTTCCGTCAAACTCAGTATGAAGAGGTCCAAGGCCTGGACGAACAACTTCACCTGCTAAGCAGTCCTTGTAGTTCAATACAGGTATTCCATCGATGATCTTGTCTGACTTGCCACTTTCGATTGCCTTGATCATCTTGGAGAACGACATTACAGGAATGACAGTTGCGAGTTTGCCGCCACCAACAATGAGCTCACCGGACGGATCAACATCGCAACCGTGCGGTGACTTTGGTGTAGGCATATAGTACAAGGCACCCTTGATGTCTTCAGAGGTCAGAATGCGAATAGACTTCTTGATGGTAGAAGTTGCTGACTGTTTGGCATCATCGTAGACATTGTGTGCATAGTCCACATTCATGATCGTACCCTTTCCGGAAGCAGCGATCTCAGCACACTTTTTCCAGTTGATAGCGATGATGAAGTCCTTGTCGTTCTGAGAGGCGTTGATCTCCTTCATCGTATTGGCTTTTTCCGTGTTGTAGCACGACATGAACATCCAATCGTGTGAAGGACCCTTGCCGGCACGGGCGAGGTCATAGTCAAAGCCAGGAACGAGGAGTTGGAAATCGATATCCATTGCACCTGATGTCTGGTTCACCTTGACGAAGGTGAGAGCCCCTTTGAACTTCTCGGAGTATGTGGTAATAGAGACGTCTTCTTGAGGAATAGGTACCGAGAAACGTGTACCCGAAACAACGTACTCAGAGTTTTCTGTAGAGAACGGCGAAGAATGATTACCGGCACTGTTCGGAATCTCAATGATTTCCTTCGTACGGAAATCCGTCAGATCAATACGTGCGATACGGGGCGTATTGTTTCCGTTGATGAAGAGCCACTTACCATTTGCAACGCCACCTGTTTGCGATAGGTCCGGGTGGTGCGAATCATCCCACGGAATGAATCCGTGTGATGTGTTAAGCATTGGTTTTGTTTCTTCTGTGAAGCCCCATCCCTTCTCCGGATCAACGGAGAAGACGGGAATCACGCGAAAGAGTCGTCCACTTGGAAGACCATAAACGGCCACTTGGCCGCTGAATCCACCAGAGACGAAGTCGTAGAATTCGTCCTTTTGACCCGGTGCAACATAGACGCGTTGCGCTGCGTCACCAGAAAGAGCGCCGCCCGAAGGAGCGTTGTCCTTTGAGCAGGAGACAATTGAGATTGCGGCTATAAGTACGAACAGACCGCGCAAGAAGGATCTCGGCGTTACCATACGAGTGTTCCTAGAATAAGTGAGGGGTACATGGATGATCATTTTGCTTCTGTTGGCTTTGTGCGCAGGTGTTCGAGAATGTTGCGAGCGTCCTTCTCATCCACGCTTTGATTCGGCATCTTCATCAGGAAGGTCTGTACTAGGCATTGCACAGTGTCATCCTTCTCGATCATGGTTTCTGTGTCGAGGATCATGTTCATGATGTACACCGGAGTCCGGCGTTCGGTAACCTTACCAAGGGGAGGGCCTACATACCTCACATCATATTTGTGACATGCGGTGCATTTCGTTTCAAATATTTCCTTGCCCGCCTTTGCCATAGAGGGGTCGATCGCATCACCTACATCCACCTTTTGAATTTTGCCGTAGACAGCCTTTGGTTGCTGATCTTCGGCAAACGACGGTGTCTTATCGTCGGCATCACCGTCCTTAGATGAGCAACCTCCTATCCAAGCAGATGAGATAACGAGTATTGCGACCACGGCTAGACGACTATATGTGAAAGACTTCATGGTATTCTTCCTCAAGTGAGTGGAGGTCAATGATGTGTGTTAGTAATTCTATTGATGTCAGAGATGATGTGCGGAAACAGGAGTGCATTCTCGAGATAGACATGCTGCATCGTATCCTCATAGATGCGCCGCATAGAATCGTAGCCGGCTCGGTGTGTAGTGCAGGCGTCCAGCGGGGGAACGAATTCGTTCGTTAGTGCGCGGAGTCTTTGAAGTTTTCGGCCCACATCGCTGTGACTCTTCTCATGGTTTTCAATCTCATGAGTTGCGCTTGCGGCGTTAGCGTCCGTTAGCACGGCTGCAAAAACGCCCTTCTCTTCTTCGTCAAGATGTTCGAGAAGGGTTGAGCGAAGTTCTTCCATTAGCTCAGCGATGGCCTTTGCATCCGGATAGCGATCTCCATGTCGGTCAACAACTCGCTGCATCTGTTCACAAGCCATCGGGAGTGTATTGCGCAGAAAACTGTGATGGTTGTTGATGATGTAGTCTATTAGAAAGGCCGTGTTCCAGAGTTCCGGATGGATCGATCCTGATACGTCGCTGTCCTTAGCGTTCACGAGCTCACCGAGGATCATCTGGACGTCGAGTCCACGATCGCTGCATGCCTTCTGTAGCGATGTCTTGCCTCCACAGCAATAGTCGAGACCGTGTTGATGAAAAACACTGACTGACGCTGGAGCGTCACGGAGAATGTCAGTTAGAGACGAGGCTGTTGTAAACATGGGGAAAGGGGAGTAACGAATCACTAATGTGACAAAAAAGACGAGTTATGAGATCCTGAATCCCTTTGAATGGATTCGTTTGGCGATATCTGAAAGAGTTGTAGACGAAAACATGAGATGCAGACGAGATCTTTCGGCAGCCCACGCGTTATGAAGTGCGCAAGGAGTCTTTTCGCCACAGCCAGGCAAACCGAGAATGCATTCCGAGAACAGCGACGAGCCATCGAGGGCTGTTATGATATCGAGTAAGGTTATGGACTTTGCATCTCGATTGAGCCCTACTCCGCCTCTGGCACTGCGTTGAGAGTGCAGAAGCCCCTTCTGAGAAAGTTCTGCAAGGATCTTCTTGAGGAAGTGATACGGAATGGAAAGCGTCTCTGCAATCTCCGAGATCGGCGTGAACTCCGGCTCTGATCCTTTTGCTGCAAGAAAGGCTAGGGCCTGGATCGCGTATGTAGAGGACTTTGAGAGCATCAGGAAGATCGACCATTTTGCATTTACATAGGGGATAAGGTAGTCCCTAATCGCAATATAAGGGAATGATTCGATATGATGCAAGTGAAGGGGCTAGATTGTTCTTTCTATGTCGCCTCGCAAATACATACTCGGCGTTTTCTTCGTCGCTTTTCTCGTAGCAACACCCTCGCATGCCCAAAAACCTGGGGATTCCCTCCAAACGGGTTTCGGGTGGTCAATCGTCCCACTCATAGCCTACACCCCCGAGACCAGATTCATGGGGGTACTTACAGCGTTTTTGACAAATCGGACCGAAGCGGACCCTTCGTTTCGTGCCTCTTCCATGGCTGTTGGCATACAAGCAACACAGAATGCTCAGTTCGCGTTTGGGGTGTATCCGGAGATCTATCTCGACAGCAATCGTATGCGTATTGAAGGTCTTGCGGAGTGGTATCTCTATCCATACAAGTTCTTTGGGATCGGAAATGGGAATCCATCTTCAAATGCGGAGCTTTATACTCCATATGGCTTCAAGGTGCAGGCACGAGTTCTTCGTGCAGTTTCGGGTGATCGTGTTCAGCAGGGACTTAGCATTGGGGTGCGAATAGACATTAGGTACGACCACATGAAGCGTATAGACACAAGAGAAGATGGATCTGTGGGACCACTCGGTGCGGGTTTGGTAGCCGGATACAACGGTGGTTGGTTCAACGGTATCGGTCCGCTCGTATCATATGATACACGCGACAACAACTTTGACGCTAGGGCGGGCCTATACTGTGAGGCAGCGACAATAGTGTATGGTAAGGGGCTTGGAAGCACCTACTCATCAACGCTCATTCAAGCCGATCTACGGGCATATGCGAGCATTGCTAACGACCTTTCCCTAGCTGGCAGACTAATGGTACAGAATACATCAGGCACGCCTACATTTCAGCAGTGGCCAAGCATTGGAGGCACAAGCAACCTCAGAGGCGTTATTGATGCTCAGCAAAGAGACCGGATATCTGCCCTCATGAGCGCCGAATTCCGCTTCCCCATTATCTGGCGATTTCGTGGGGTGGTATTCACAGACATCGGTCAAGTTGGAGGAGCCCCTTCCTCATTCACGTTGCCACAAACTTGGGCATCTTGGGGGGGCGGCATTCGATTTCTGCTGGTTCCGCAAGAACGCATCTCACTGCGTTTTGATGTTGGAGTAGCCAGGGGAGTTGTGCAATACTACCTTAGCTTTAATGAAGCTTTTTGAACTCTCCCGGCAACACTCCGGGAGTCTTACTCTCCCGGCAACATCTACCGGGCAACGATAAACGGCACATTCACCCGTCCGCACACGATCGTATACAGTCCGGGCGGATACGCCTGGACGTTGATCCGGAGATCTTCCTCTGCGGCAATCCCAAGCATCGCAATCGTTCTGCCATCAACTCCAATAACTGACGAGGGAAGCCCCCTAACAGACATCGGAAGATGCAGCGTTATGAATGATGAAGCAGGAAGGGGCGTTACGGAACCGATATCTGTTTCGTTGGTGACATCTACCGATGCTGTCTTATCAGACTCATAGGCACCTAGGTCTCGAGCGGTGCGCCTCTCTGTACGACCTGTTACATGCCTATACGAATATGTGGGCGTAACCTGGAGATCATTCCACACATCGAGTGCCGCAAGGCGCGCTGGGGAAGTCTCGAGTAATCGATAGTCGTACTGGGCGGCGTTCGTAAACATGACGTCAGCAATACGCATGGACCGCAGATTATGCAGGGTGTCCACGTCTGCTGCATCGCCAATAAGGAGGGTGCCATTACCTGCGATGAGATTGTTCACGAGTCGCAGAATCTTTGTGTTGGTGTCTGCGCGAATGAAAGTTGCACTAGAGCGTTCGTTCACAATCGTGTTGTAAGCCACAGTGAGATTGTTTGCAACAGTGTCTACCATGCCTTCCAAACCATAACCGATCACGTTACCATTCTCTGCATTGGGTCCATGTTGAATCACATTACCGATGATGACCGACGTACCTCCGTTTGGAAGGTCGATGTTCCTACTTCCGGTGCCGTCTTCATTGGATATCCGATTGTAAGCAATGAATGTTTCGAGTGCCCTCGACTTAAACTCGTGGCCAACGAGGGTGCCGTGGGAATAGTTGTATCGGAAGATAAAACGTCGCACATGGTTCACATAGATCGCATGCGAGAGACCATCTCCGGCACCGCTACGATCAAACTCGCAGTACTCTACGGTAATGGTACTGGTTCTGTTATCGCCGGCGAGAATACCATCTTGGTTCTTCCGAAACGCACAACGCTGCACCGTGATGTTCGTTCCTTCAACTCGAATACCAGCGCCATTTCTGTCCGGTACCGCACAATCACGAAAGTCGATCCCATCGATCACACAATCATTTCCTTTGACAACCCATATCGCCTTCTGCTCCGCTGCCTTTCCGTTAGCTCGGAGTATCACGAGCCCTTCTCCACGCAGAAGAAGATTGTTTGCGCGCCATGAACACACATCTCCTACGTACTCACCCGCATCAATGAGGACAGTGTCGCCGTTATTGACAAGGGGCGAAACAGCACTTGGCACGGTATAGGTACGTGTTGCGCCAACGCGATAGGTATTCGCAAAAGCAATGAATGGTGTGCACACTAAGAGCACAATAATGAATCGATCTACAAGTTTGTTCATGAGTCGGACGTGCTTGATGATTCAACGAAGTACATATCAACCTCGCCCTTGTTCTTAGCCGAGATCTTTCCCCGATAGACACATGGGATTGTGGAGCTAACCAATTCGTAGGTGCTACCAGATAGATTGATTCGTCCGGGCTCCGAATGTTGTTCAATACGTGAAGCCGTATTCACCGTATCACCCCAAATGTCGTAGGCGTACTTATCGCGCCCTACTACGCCACTCACAACGCTGCCCGTGTGGATCCCAATGCGAAATCTGAAAGAGTGTCCGAATTGGGTGTGGTACTGTTCTGAGGTCTCATCTACGAATCTTATCATCTGACGGGCAGCTTCTATACAACGTTCGGCATAGTTCTGCGAATCATCATGGAGACCGCCTGTTGCCATGTATGCATCGCCGATCGTCTTAATCTTCTCGAGTCCGAGGTCACTCACGATAGCATCAAACTTTCGGAAGTAGAGATCAAGAAGTTTCACGAGCGACTCAGGACTAAGATCTTCCGCGAGTACGGTAAAGTCTTTCACATCGCAAAACATGATGGTAACGTTATGATGTATGCGTGGCACCACGCCCCCTTGCTCCTTCAATTCAGCGATGGTGTCTTTGGGGAGAATGTTCTCAAGGAGCACCTCTGATCTTGCTTTCTGTTTCGAGAGTGAGCGGTAGAAGAAGAACACAACGATGACGAGGAGGGATGTTAACGAGGCAACCACAATCATGATCGTCTGCTTCTTGCCTTCTTCAGCTATGATCGCATCTTCTTTGTGTTGATACTCGAACAGCGCTTGGGAGACACTCATCTTAGCGATGTTCCCCTTGTTCTGAAGCGAGTCGTAATCGTGCGTATACATCTCCAGATAATGCAGCGCATTAGCATAATCGCCACGTTGTCGATAGACATTGTAGAGCGTCTTCTGAGCTTCAAGCTTTGGAATAAAGTAATCGTTTCGTCTCGAATAGGTCAAGGATGCGAGTGCCTCTCTTTCAGAATCCGCGAGGCGCCCCATGACAAAGTACAGGCGTGCTAGTCCGGCGTGTACCACTGCGTGAAGCTCATGGCGTTCCGCGCCGGATTCATCGGCCACTTGCAGAATGTAACGGTAGATCTTCTCTGCTGAGTCCGGTTTGCCTGTTCCGCGATAAGCATCGGCCAAACCTGTACCGGCTTCTAACATTCTATTCGTGTCGCGATCAACGACATTGTAGTCATAGATGCGACGAAACAACGGAAGCGCTTCGGAATAGCGTTCGGCGTTGTTAAGAGATAGACCTATCAAATATGTAAGTATGTTCTCTCGCCGAACATTCTTTGCGTCTTTGTTGTACCTGAGCGCTGCGTTGAAGAAGTGAATAGCCTTCTCCCAGTTCCCCTGTAAATAATAAATGAGTCCGATCTCTAAGTTGATGTTTGTGATGTACTTCGGTTGGGACAACCTTTCGGCTAGCATCAGAGCCGCGAAGTAGTGTTTGATAGACTGAGTAGGCGACTGATCATGCTTATAGAGCTGGCCGGTACAGAGTTCTATTCGCAATAGCGACAGATCATCGGCATGTGTCTCTTTCGCCTTCGCCAGATAGGCCTCGGCACGTGAAATGTAGAGCGGAATAGAATCACGTGCCGGCGTCCAGTAGTTCGAAACTATCGTCTCAAACGCTCGGGAAGCAGCTGTATCGATCTTCTCCGAAAACGCCGTATTCCACAGGTCAGGGGGCACCTTGGAATCTTGTGCATTGAGGGCTACAGATGCTAGCAGTATCAGCAGGCAACTAGCGTAGGAATTGCACAAAAAGGGGATGAGCTTTACTTGCGTCATGAGTGTCACAAACTACAACAGGATAGACAGCACCCTGCGAACATCTTTCGGCTCAAACCACTTGATAGGCTTGAGTGCGAGGTTTGCCACAAAGCCCGGATAGATGATCTTGTTCGCAAACCTCGCGACTGATGCATCTCGAGCAGATTCAAGGAGCCCCTTGCCAATATCATCGGAGGAGTTGAGGGAAAGCGCGAAACGCCAGGCCTCATCCCGCGCTATGCGTATGCTGAAGTTGGCGACGCTATCATCGACATTACCACCGAGGTCATCCAGGAAGCGGATCGGCCAACTCACCGAGCGGAGTTTTGCCTTTACATCATTGAAGAGCGCTGCAATAGTGTCGTTGATGCTATCGAAGTCGGCCTTGAGAGACAGCATATCACCCTCAGCAACCTCGCAGGCTGCTATGCCAAGGTCAAGATTAATGTGGGCGTTAACGCCGAGGAGGAGGTGCTGAATGATCGTGATCGAATCACGTCCACCTTCAGAGAAGGCCACGGACCAAGAACTGGAAGGGGCTGTACCCGATCTCCAATGAGCGTGCGCATCGAGGTATCGCTGAGCGAAGACCACGCACAAGCGTTCCATCCTGACGTTGTTCTCGTAAAGCCCCTTACCGAGGGCGTCTCGAACAGAGCGCGTCATGCCTAGGTAGAGAGATGCGAAATAGCCATATCGTGCACCTTCTTGTTGCGCGGTGGCAACGATATGCTCAAGGGAGGAGATAACGGTGTGGATGGTCATTTCCTACCAAGATAGCGAGAT
>JAPLFN010000104.1:61842-94165 GCA_026390655.1 Candidatus Kapaibacterium sp. | reverse complement strand
TTTCAGTCCATTGCTCTACCAACTGAGCTACCTGACCATAAGGGAGGCAAATATACGAAAAGGGGGATTTAGACGGTCAGGGGAATCCGTACCGCCAGAAGAAGAGCCTATCGCCGTGGATCGCCGAACTTGGGATTCCTGAGGAAATCATCATCGGTAAGCGTCAATAGAAAGGCAATGATGTCCTTCTTCTGATCATCGCGCAACACCCCGATAGTTTTCACGAGCGGGTCTGCATGATCCGCGTGTCCGGATGGAGTGCCGTAATGTCCAAGCACATCTCGCAAGCGTTTGAACCTGCCATCATGCATGTAGGGATGCGTTACAGCTACGTTGCGCAATGAAGGCACCTTGAAACGATACCTGTCTGCCTCGTCGAATGTGATACGTATGCGACCTGTGTCTCGTAATGCACTGTCTACAGGAAGTCCGTTGCTTCGGAAGGTGTTGTTGGTGAAAAGGGGCTCTGCGTGACATGATGCACACTTCCCTCTGAATACCTCTAGACCACGCTTCTCATTCATTGCAAGGGTGTCTCGCCCAGCCATGTACCGATCGTATCGAGACGAAACGCTTACGAGCGTTGCACAAAAACTTCCAAGTGCTTCCAGCACGTGAGGAATGCTGATCACGGAATCACCAAAAGCCGCAAAGAACATGGATGGATATGCACGAGAAGATTTCAGCTTCGTGAGGATGTGGGGTAATGTCTCTCCCATCTCGTCGTGACCCGTTAAGGGGCTCAGCGCCTGCATGTCGAGATTCTCTATAGCCCCATCCCACATAAATGTTGGTTGGTCTGCAAGGTTTTGAAGAGCGGGCACGTTACGCTTGCCGATGCGACCGTTAACGCCGTGACTCAGTGCATGATCGATGTGCGCAAATGCGGAGAACTGCTGATGACACGATGCACAACTTGTGGTGCTATCGAGCGAGAGAAGTGGGTCGTAGAATAAATGTCTGCCGAGTTCAACACGAGCATCATCGCTCTCGGCTGGAGTCTCAACACTCTGCATGCCTGTGATCAACACGGCGATCATCATCAGTATCGTAGCAGCAACAATGATCCTACCGTGCATGAAAAGATCCACCCAAACGCCTTGCAATGTCCACGGCAGACCGCGCATCTGTCACGCTCGATTGCGTAACAAAGTCAATCCCTACTCCACTGTCTATCCACTCTCCGATATCAATGGTAATGCCCCCTGCAGTCAGGTCAACACGGACTTGATGAATGTTGTTGTACGGGGCTCTATACCCACCAATGTGAAACTCAATGAGATTCTTGGGTTGAGGTGATGATGGAGACGTGCCCTCGAGTTTAAAGAAGATGTAGCCCGTTGCCCACGTCCAATACATACCGTTCAACGGATCAAGTGCTCCTGCTTGTGGTCCACTTTCGTTTGTTACGCTGTCAACACCCACAATGAACGACATACTCGTGTACACATTCTTCGGCACGCTGTCCAGGTGTATTCGTAATGACGCTTCATCCTCGAAGTCGATCAGTGTGTAGCCCCCTACTGCGTGACGAGATCCATTATCTGCATGCAACACAACGTTGCCGATGTAGAACTTGAGGACGGTCAGTTGAAAGGCCTGTCCACGTTTGTTTGTGTAGTCAGGCCGACCCATGTGCAGGGGCTGACCGTGCACAGTGGCCGATACGGGAATGTCCATCGATATGGATTGCTGCGGTGCTGCTAGCGTTGCATGCACGGCCAACACAACAAAGAACAGCGAAACAGCACGTAGCTTCATGCGATCAACACTACTCGCTGATGACAACAGGATAGCTCAGAGAATTGCTGCCAAGGGTGATCCGGACGATATAGACGCCAGCGTACACTGTTTGCACATCCATAAAGCACATGGTACTACCTTGGTTGATGGTGGTCTGCTGAACTGACCGACCCGATAGGTCGAGAAGTTCTACACGAGCCGACATAACAAGTGGCGTTGTGAGTTGGACGATCAATATATCGTTGGCTGGATTAGGATAGACGGTTGCTGTGGAAAGGGGCGAGTCAACGTCATCTACGCCAGTTGTGCTATCAGGCTTGATCACGAGTGTGAATGACTGCAATGAAACAACTGTGTCTCCGATCACAATCGCACGCACAGAGATCGGATACGTTCCAACGACAGGTTTCTGCCAGGCTAGTACTCCCTGACGTGAGAGAGTCATTCCCGCCACTGAGTCTTGAAAGCGATAGGCTAGGCGTTTGGAAGTGTCGGATACGGTTGCGCGCACAGTATACGTGTATGGGATGTTCTCAGTTCCAACCGTGATTGGCGCCGAAGTGAACGTGATCGTCACAGGCGCATTACTTGCGATCGTTAGGGCATACGTCTGCGTTGCCGTGTAGACCTTTCCGCTCGATGTGATCTTTGCGACGATGCTTACGTTATGCAGGCCCATCACAGGTGATGTCCAGGTAATCCGACCGGTAGCGGTGTCGATCACCATTCCGACCGGTCCGCCTTTAAGATTGAATGTTATAGGATCTGCAGTATTCGAAGATGCCTTAGCGTCGTACACGTATAGCACGCCTTGCTTACCGGTCATCACGGCTGTGGACGTAAAGAGTACCACGGGTGTTGAACTATTCGGAGTGTACGTTGTAACAGACTCCGTGATCTTCACATTGGTAGACGCTGCACCAGGTCCACGTACAGGGAAGTTGTCGGTAACAACAACGCCATAGTACGTTGGTCCTATCACGTAGGGATAGGCGGACACGCCACTGGCATCGATGGTTGCGAAGTATGCGTACGTCCCTTCCGGATACTCAGGTGTGATACAAAAACGACCATTGTGCTCGTCGAGATCACCCGACCCTGCAACGAATTCAAAGTCTTCTGCATACGCACCGAGTGCTTGCGTTGCAAGTGATGGACCATACTGCGCAGCGGTAAGAACCGTACCTGATGCGAGCGTGGGATGCGTTTAACAGTGGTCGTGCCTGTTGCCCAGCCATATGCTCCATAGATTGGATAGCCATCAAAGGCGAATCCGATGAGCGGACCATGCTTTGTGCTATCGGGTACGTAGAGTCCGTCTGCCAAATACATGTTGCACACATCGGACATGTTCACCTTGGCGATGTTGAATGCCGTCGGATTCTGATGATGGTGATATTGTCCTTGTGTTCCGCCACCTCCACCTCCACCACCCATGAGTGGAGCGGGGTGGCCCGTTGCACAGTCAAACCCGGTGCGCTCAAAGTAAATGGCGTTCTGGTGCCAAACATTAGCGTTGTTATATGATCGTGCATCAGCGTAATTGTAAATGGGCACGCCATTGATCAACACTCCTATATGGCCAAGACCAACTGCTGTTTTCGCTGCCTTCTGTTCTGCCGGTTTTAGAGGAAGCTTAAAGAGGTAGTTCCTCCCAACGGCGATGGCCGGATTACCATCGCGATATGGTCCTATGACGTACCCAGGAATACCATTGCAACGGACGTAGGAGTAGTCGGCTGAGTATTGAACAAGCTGACAATTTGCCTTTGCCGTATCTGTGATCGGAGTTGGGTTGCCTTCCACGTAGTGGCGACCCGTGATGTTCGTGGTATTGATCAACCAGGATACGATGGCCGGATGCGTTTGGGAAGCAACGTGCGCTCCACCGACAGATAAGTACAAGAAGCTGACAAAAAGTAGACGCACTATCGACATGATGACTCCAGGGGCTTAATGGGCGTACTTGACCAAGGATTATATACCGGAGAAGATAGAAACGTTACGCCGAAGGCGCCAACTCCTGCTCAAAATGGCGCATGATGGTCCGGATGATATGAACGTAAGATTCACCTATCATTTGGTAAAGAAATGGAATTACGCAGAATGCTGCGTAAATTTGGGCAGTATACTGCGTAAATGTTGATAAGGTGACCGAAGTGTATGAACGCCAATATGTTGCGGAGATCAGAAAACGGCTCGCTGAGCCTCGATTTACGATTATTGCCGTAACTGGACCTCGACAAGTAGGGAAGACCACCTTAGTGCGACAAGCGCTAGAAGGCACGCAAGTGCCGGTGATCTACGAAAATGCAGATGGCCTAGCGCGAAGCGCCGATGGCTGGATTGCTGATGTTTGGGCTGGTGCTCGTAGAACGGCAGCAGGAGGAACGGCTGTTCTCGTTATCGATGAGATTCAAAAAGTAGCGGAATGGAGCGAAGCGGTCAAGCGCGAATGGGATGCCGATACATGGAATAATGTAGATGTTAGGGTGATCGTTCTTGGATCATCAACGGTTTTGCTGAATAAGGGGCTCCGTGAGTCGCTCGCCGGACGCTTTGAACGTATCCGCGTACCCACATGGTCGTTCTCGGAAATGAAAACAGCATTCAATTGGAATCTCGAAACGTTTGCGATCTATGGTGGCTATCCGGGCTCAGTTCCATATATCGATGATCGAGAACGATGGAGGTCCTATATGATGGATAGCGTCATTGAACCTGTGATTCTTAAAGATGTTCTGCAACTGTATCGAATAGACAAACCCGCCCTACTTCGGGAACTCATGCTCGTTGGAGCAACGATGTCTTCAAGGGAAGTATCATACACCAAACTTCTCGGCGTTCTGCATGATGCGGGTAATACGAGCACTGTTGTGCACTATCTCGACATTTTGGAAGAAGCTGGAGTGTTGTGCGGACTGTCAAAATTCTCGACCTCTGTTATCACTCGCAGAACAAGCCCTAAACTGCAGGTGTTCGCTAATGGTATCAGTACGGCTTGTGGCGCTCCATGGAGTCCGTCTATGAACTCAGACGATTTTGGACGGTGTTATGAAAGTCTGGTAGGAACGCACCTTCGGAATCTCACCGATGGCACGTTCTTCAAACTTTCGTGGTGGAGGGATGGAAATGATGAGGTTGACTTTGTGATTCACGATCATCGGACGTGTCTTGCCATCGAAGTATCAACGGGTACTCGGCATGGATGGCGAGGTATAGATGCCCTCCGGAAAAAGCACCCGCATTCCCGGGCAATCAGGGTCGGCACAGATGGAATCTCCAACGAGTCCTTCTTGTCGCTACCGTTATCAGACATCATGAATCTCTAACGATGTCTCGTTTGTAGCGCCGCTCAATCGTATCTATGATATCAAATGAAAACAGGTTCTGGCTGTTGCGTATGTTGAACGCATGAAAAGGTGCTCAAAGGGGCTACTGGGGACGTGCAATAGCTGGCCGGTTGAATATTGGTTCTTCACCATGGTTTGTTCACGGATACTATCCTACAACCAGAGGAGAAACATGGAATCGTTCCGATTCAAGTGTTATCACAAATGAGTCTGGTGAGGCAATCAGTGTAATGTATATGCGCATTCGCACGGAGACAGCAGATACGGTGATCACCACTCCCGCAGGTGCTTTTCGATGTGCGAAGTATGTTCACGAGTGGTTCACCAGAGAGGGTAACCCTATTTCCTCGTTTATTTCTGAATACGTTTGGTTTGCCCCACGCGTCGGTATTGTACAGACCGAATCCTGGTACACTCCGTACGGTACCAACGTGCCAGAGCTATCTCATATGCACCGACTCATCAGGATCAGTCGCTAACGTTTCTATCATTCCTCATCACCCGGGATGACGATATGCTTACCGGCTACATGTTGAAGTAAGGGGAATATTAAAACTCCATAACCTGTCATTTGTCATACTCAAGCATGCTACAGAGGGCGTAGGTTCCGTGCATGACCACAAGCACCGACGCACTACGAGAACATCTTCTCCCCTCCTTGGAGAAGCTAAAAGAACATGCAATGGAAACCGAGGAAGAGTTTTCTTCGGTCATAGAGAAGGTTCAGATCGGATATCGAGACTCGGCTCGTAACCTTGCTCATTATCTGGCTCTACGCAGAGCAGACGTGCGAGAACTGCAGGATGAATTGAGTTTTCTTGGACTCAGTTCCCTAGGCCGAAGTGAGTCGTGCGTGATGAGCAACCTCGAAAATGTCATCGACATCCTTCGCCTTATCACTCATGATAAACGAAAAGCCCCTTCACCAGTGATCACCTCTGTGAATGCACACACAGGCCCCATGTTGCTACGCGAGCACGCAAGGAAACTCCTTGGTCCACCCGATGCAAATCGTGCAGCACGCATAATGGTCACGATGCCCAGTGAGGCGTCAACGAACCCAAGAATCATTCGCGATCTCATGAAGGCCGGGATGGATATCATGCGCATCAACATGGCACATGATGGTCCGGACGAATGGTTGGCGATGATCAAGCACATGCGCGATGCCGAGCAGTTGACCAAGCGCACGTGTATGGTCCACATTGATCTTGCCGGACCGAAGTTCCGCATTGGTCCGATGGAACGAATTCGTGTTAAGCGCGGATCGCGTGTGCGCTTTGTTAGGGGGCTAGATGGCTGCGCATGTGATATGGATGATCGCACAGGCGAAACGCTTCTACATTGCTGTGAGCCCGAAGCAGTCTACGATGCCGTGCGTATCGGTGATCCCCTATGGATTGATGATGGCAAGATTGCCGCTACAGTAATCGAGGTTACCGAAACAGGCTTCTTGGTAAAGGTGACGCGCACCAAACACAACGGTGCTTGGCTACGTGCTGAGAAGGGGATCAACTTTCCTGAAACGAAGCTAGAACTCGATGCGTTGACGGATGAGGATGTCATGAATCTGACGCAAATGGGACGTCACGCAGACATCATTGGAATGAGTTTTGTAAGAACTGCACAAGACGTTGCATCACTTTTTGAACACATGCATCGTCTCGATCTCATGAATCGCGGAGTGGTGGCAAAGATCGAAACGCGAGACGGATTCGAACATCTTCCGCAGATCCTCTTCGAAGGTCTGAGACATCCTCCATTCGGTATTATGGTTGCTCGCGGTGACCTCGCAGTAGAGATCGGTTACGAACGTCTAGCTGAAGTACAAGAAGAAATGCTGTGGCTCTGCGAGGCAGCACACGTGCCCATCATCTGGGCCACACAGGTACTCGAAGGAATGGCCAAAAAGGGCATTCCGTCTAGAGCGGAGGTCAGTGATGCGGCCATGTCCGTGCGCGCAGAGTGCGTGATGCTCAACAAAGGGCCGTACATCGTGGATACTGTGCAGTTTCTTAGCGGTATCCTGCATCGCATGGCGGAACACCAGTCCAAGAAGAGAACGCTGCTGCGCAAACTCAGCGTTTCCGGAGTGCGTCAGGATATGGCAACGGAGTGACCTCAGTTATCTCCAAAATCAGCCTCGGGCCACAGTCGAGGGAATAGAATACTGAGAGCGGAAAATGGAAGTGCGAAGCGTACCGGACCCCTCTGGGTGTTTGCAGTTAGAAGGCCGTAATCTAGGAGCGAAGCCAAGATCCGACGTGACGTTCGTGTTGGAAGTCCGATCATGCTGATAAAGCGAGCTCGTTCAACTTCACCGGTATATATGGAGTACAAAAGTGGCTCGAGTGCATCGAGCCGAATCACAGACCGTTCGGATCCCATCTGCCAAGGTCGTGCTTCGAGTGATCGTAGAAGCAGACCAAGGTTATCACGAAGGCTGGCTAACTGGAGCAGCCGATCGATGAAGGCTATTTGATCTAGGCACGTGTCGAGCACATAGCTCGCCCATTGAACGAGCCCCTTCTGAGAAAGATTGCCACGGCCATCAAGATCATTCATTCGCGGCTCATCTGCGCTCGCAAGTCTGGCATAATACTGCCGGACGTCCCGGGCAAAGCCTCTGACAGGCGTCCAGAGTCCATTCGTGAGGCCAAGCGTGTGAAGAAGAGAATGCATGTGCAGTCGAGCAACACGACCATTCCCATCACGAAATGGATGGATCCACGCCAATCTGTGGTGAGAGCAAAGAGCTGCAATCAGTGACCGCTCGGAACCACTCTGTTGCCTGTACGACTCAGACCACCGATTGAGCTGATCCGCGATCTCTTGAGGATCGGGTGATACATGAATGCCGACGTAAACAGTGACGTCCCTGTAGGCTCCAGGTTCAATGTGAGCGCCGTCTGTTGTTACTCTGTCTTCAGGTTCGAGCCTATTGTAGAGTACACGGTGGATGTTCTGGACAATGCTTGGGGTATAAAGATCCGAGATCGCAAGCCCCCTACTCTCCTCCTCAAGCATGCGCTCTACATCCATATGAGAAATGGCCAAACGCTGAAGTTGTGCTATTCTCTTGTCGCCCGAATAGTCGCTCTTCATTGCACGCTCAATATCGTATGGCGTAGTGTGCTGACCCTCTATCCTGTTCGTGTAGTACGAATTCATCGCTCGCAGAAGCAATGCCAGTGGCTCTCTTACCCCTGCGGGAACAATGCCGGCTAAACCATGCGACTTGACGATCACATCGGAGGCTTTTTCTAGAAGTGGATTGATCGAACCATCTTCTGGAAAAAACGGAGTTGGGAACACTATCTGGACACTCATACGGACAATATAATGCTAAACGTAACTAATTGCTATACATAAGTTAACATCTGTTTAGGACGGCCGATTGGACAGTATCCTGGACATTTATTTGGACACTTCTAGTGCCCTTTTTATGAACGTTTTCACCGACGAATTCTCTTCAAATGGCGGCGCTCAGTTCGGTCAACCGTATGTGGCGATTGGGTACGTTCGGCTACTGTTAGTGTAGAGACGCTATCCCCTGGAACCTACATCCTTATGGCAGATTCGCCGGAAGGCCTTCCTTCTCTTACACTTTTGAGAATTGGAGCGAGGTAACTCATCTCATTCTTAGCTTGCGACATGAAACTACTCCTGCTTCTTGCCCTAACGCCTCTGTTGGTCCTGACATCCTGTTCAACCCAGAAGGAACACGATGCTGCCGCCCTGGCAGTGCTTGATTCAATGTCCGCACAAATAGGGAATCTCAATTCCGTGAGTTTCACGGTAATGACAACCGTTGACCATAAGAACGGTGATGCAAATGTTGCCCAGCGTAATATCCAGACTGAATGTTATATGGTGGGTCCTAATAAGTTGCATCTTTACTCTGATGGTGATAGTAATCGGGTTGGATATTGGTACAATGGTAAAACGTTGACGTACTATTCATACGCAAAGAATACTTATGTGGCCGTTCCTGCACCCGGAACGATTCTCGCCACGATTGACAGCGTGCATAATGCCTATGGTGTCGATTTCCCTGCCGCGGATTTCTTTTACCCATCACTTTCAGCTGATATCGCAACTGAATGTAGTGTAGTCAAGATGCTGGGCAAGGCGATCATCCAAGGCGTATCGTGTGATCACATTATGACCCAAAGTAAGGATGCTACAACCCAGATATGGATTTCTCGCGGACTTTACAGATTGCCCGTTCGCCTACTCATCGAAGGCAAGAATGGAGAACGGTACGAGGCCACGATGATGAACTGGATCCTCGATCCGGTACTCGACGATGAGATATTTGAGTTTGTGGTACCCGAAGGCGCAACAAAGACCACACTGACCACTGTCCACGAAGGAGACACGAAATGACGAATCATAGAATCCAGTGGGTGGTTAGTATCGTTGCGGTACTTGCGCTTGTAATCCCTTTGAATGCTCAACGCATGGGACACGGTGGCGGTGGAGGTTCTCGAGGTGGCGGTGGAGGAGGGTCGCGTACTGGTGGCGGATCTATCAATGGTGGTGGACAACGGCCATCGACGTCGAACATGAACCGTGGAGGAAGCGTAAACAATAACGCTAACGTCAATCGTGGTGGCGGTAGCTACAACAACACCAACGTTAACCGTAACACAAATGTGAACGTCAATAGAAACGTAAACGTTCATGTCAATGCCCATTATGGTGGCGGGTATTACAATGGCTATCACGGATACCATCCGTACTACTATCACCCATACCATCCGTACCCCTACGGCGCTTACTACCATCCATACGGCTGGTACACCGCCGCCATTGTCACGACGGCAGTTATCGTCTCGGTGAACAGCCAGCAGTACTACTACGACCAAGGTGTTTATTATCAACCTTCAAATGGTGGCTACACGGTTGTCTATCCCCCTACGAACGTTGTAGTAAAAACCGTTCCTGAAGGAACGGAAACGGTTGTCTTAAACGACACAACGTACTACTACTTTGCTGGTGCCTTCTATTCAAAGACCGCCTCTGGGTATACTGTTATTGATGCACCCATCGGTGCCGTAGTCACGAATCTCCCGGAAGGCGCTACGGAAAAAGAGGTAGACGACGTGAAGTATCTCTTCCTTCATGACACATACTATCAGCCCATATCTCAGAATGGGAAGAACATGTATCAGGTCGTGAAAATGGAATAGCGAATGCTACTTCGGGATCGGTGCCCAGCCCCTTTTCTCGAGTATCGACATTATCGACTTCATGAGCTGGCGTAGAGCAGGGGGCTCGCCGGCATAGACTTCGGTCTTTAACTCCTTCTCATCCACGATCATCACAAGTTCACAATGTGTTAGGTCTGGGTGGGTGTCCTCGTACGTCTGATCATGATACGCATGCTCTAGAGGCTGGGACACACACAGTGAGATCAACTGTGAAAGAGAATCATGTTCGATAGAATCGAGCTGAACACAATAGGTTGCCTTGCCCTTGGGAGACCTGTTTGACCATACACTCAACCACCCGTCTGTGTACAGACGATAGTGGTACATCAAGCAAACATCGCCACAACTGTGGCACTCGTTTCGGATATAGGAAACGTGAAGATCTCGCGCCAATGCGCTTGTAGAGGAGATACCGGGAAAGTGCTCATCCTGAGCGAATTCGGCTATCTCCCTCGGGTCGTTGCCATCGTATGTTGCTACGTCAAGTTTTGTTGTGGTAGCAGAGCGGCTCGGTAATTCACTCTCCGTGTACGGATCAAGGACGGATATCACAACGTGATCGAGACCCCACTGCTTTCGGTTTGTATCAAGCATGAAGTGAATCAAGAGCGACGAGAGATCGAGTGTTGCTGAAGATGATGTGTGTGCTATCGTGACCGATGTTTCGTACGTAGCATCCATTGGTCCGATGTAGTCAGAGGTGTACGAACATGAATATCCCAGCATGTTGCTGTTACGCGCTCGCGTTCGGGGAGGATGCGTTCGTGTGCCAGAGCTATTAGGCCAGGATTGCGCATCTATTGTATTCGAGAACGTGGCATCGATGATAGAACGCCCATCGACCATTGCCATGAATCGGTCGTTAGAAGAAGCCCCTTGCCATGGCCCAATGATATGCCAGCCAATGTCAACGCGAAGAAGTGTGTGTCGAGGTAGCTGCTTGAGCTCTAAGCGCAGGGCATCACCTACGTCGAACGGCCCAAGCAAGCGAATCCCACGAGGAGACTTTGACACGCGCGGAAGAGCCATGTCTGCCCCCTGCCGAAGAGACCAACTTGCCATTGTGCTGTCTGCACGCTTGGACGGGTACCACTCCTGAAAGACTGCAATGCCACGATCCTGCGCCGCTATGGGGCTCCATGTGCCCAAATGGAGCATTGTCAGGAGTAGAAAGGTGATTCGCACGGGCTTCATGTCGACCAAAGTAGGAAGATTTGCGTCCTTTTTAGCCCCTTGTCGTCTTACTCCATAACAACATACTTTCGGCAGTTTGTCATCAATGATCGATCCATTGGAAGAGCGCTACTGATCTGACAGCAAGAGAAGTGAATTCGGCAAATCGCCTAATTTGGGTCCATGAACAATACGCTCTATGATAGTGTTGCCAAAGCCGGACTCCCGGTAACACATGTATGCGAGGTAGGAGTATACCTACCGGAAACGTCCAACGTACTTGGTTGGGTCTATGAAGGGATTCGTACAACACTTGTTGAGTGCGATCCCATCATCGTTCGCACCCTCAAGGAACACTTCGGTAATCATCCCCACGTTTCCACCATTGATGTTGCGGTGGCTAACGAACCGGGCACACTAACCCTCTATCGCACCGGCGCCTCAACATTCGGTAGCAACGTTAGCGCATCTCCTGCACAGATAAACGACGGGTATCGTCCAGATGATAAGGATGCTTTCACCGCTCGTGCTGTAACGTTCGATTCTATCGATGACGGCAGCATAGACATCCTCTCTATCGATATTGAAGGGGGCGAATGGAATGTGCTTCGGCACATGATAAGTCGTCCGCAGATTATCAGTATCGAAACACATGGCAAACGATATGTGAATCCGTTTAAAGCGGAGATCGAACAATGGATGCGTGACAATGGCTACGGAACGTGGTATACCGATGCAACAGATACGGTGTATCGCAAAGGTTGGAAAGATCCGAGTGTTGACCGATCACCGCGTACGTCATTGTGGAAGCAGATAAAGAAACTTATTCGGGGATATTGATCATGTCTAGTGCCCTCATACAAGTGTTCTATATGGTTGTATCACTCGTCGGCATGACGTATGTGGTTGCGGCTCAGATACCACGTCCTGCACTGCCCATGACGTCGGAAGTGGTCGTATGCTTTCCTGACACAACGGGCTACACACGTATCACTGTAGGCCCTGCAGGGCGACAGTACCAAGATCTGCAACAGGCTATCGATGCTGCTCCAATGCGCTCTGTGATCATTCTCGATGCCGGCGAAACGTATAGCGGCAGTTTCACGTTGCCGAAGAAATCAGACGTCAGTGGATGGGTGATCATCACATCTTCTCGCGCGAATGAACTCCCGAAGGATATTCGACGAGTGACGCCGTCTATGAGCCCCCTGATGCCGCGAATCGTAACTGTGAATACATCCGGCGTTCCGGTGTTTAGTACGATGTCTGAAGCACATCACTATCGTCTCGTTGGACTTGAGATAACGGCCTCTCCTCAGGTTGTAGAGAGTTATGGTCTCGTCAATCTCGGGGATGGTGGCACGGGACAAACCACCATGAGTTCCGTGCCTCATCATTTTGTCGTTGATCGATGCTACATACACGGTCACGATGAAGGTACCATCATGAAGTATGGTGTGCGGCTGGATTGCAGTAATGCCGCAATTATAGATTCGTACCTCTCTCAGTTCCATAGTATCGGATTTGACGCACAGGCAGTGTCCGGAATAAACGGCCCGGGACCGTTCAAGATCATCAACAACTACCTCTCGGCCTCAGGAGAGAACATCATGTTTGGCGGTGCCGCTCCGTCTATTCAGGGTCTTGTTCCTTCCGATATCGAGATACGGCAAAACCACATGGTAAAGCCCCTTACATGGTGGGTGAAACATCCAAGCTATGCTGGCAAACACTGGACGATCAAGAATCTATTTGAGCTAAAGACAGGCCGTAGAGTGCTTTTGGACGGTAATACATTGGAGAACTGTTGGGCGGATCTCCCGATCGGTCAGAGTGGTGCTGCAATTCTCCTCACCGTAAGAGCCGAAGGGGGAAAGTCTCCACAGGCAGATGTTAGCGATGTAACGATCACGAATAACATTGTAAAAAATGTGGGCGAGGGAATTTCAATCTCGGGCACAGATGAGATCACGAGCAATCGTTCTTCGCGCATTTTGATCTACAACAACAAGTTTCTGAACATCAACGGTCCGGAGTATGGAGACGGAAACGATGCCGGACCAAATGTTGGTACCTTCCTAAAGATTGGCGACCCCACAAACGTCATTCTTGATCGCAATACCATCGAGCAAACGGGAGCCATAACATGGGCCTACAAACCAACAACGAGCTTTGCATTTGTTGGTAATCGCACGAACTGCTTTCGTTCTGCTGGAGGCTATCAGGGTATGTATGGTCCAGGAAAGAGTGACGGCAACGCCTCGATTGCATTCTACTTTCCGGACATCACAGACGTCAACAAGCATTTTGATAACAACGCTCTCATCGGCGGTAATGCAGCTTCCTACAGCAACTACGCTACGGTTTCCAAGAATCTGTTCCCTTCTTCTGCCGCATCCGTTTCTGATGAGATCGGTGCTCAACAAGCCTTGATTGACTCCGCAATGTCGAGAAGGGAGGACTGCGATGCTGTGACAAGCACATATGAATTTCGAGAATCCACCACATCTGCCACCGTGTTTCCAAATCCGGCAGATGGAGAGATCGTTGTTAGAGCACCACACAATCGGCCCGCATCGTTCTGCATCACGGACCTCGTTGGACGAACCGTTCTTACATGCGAAATGCAGGATACTGAGCAGCGCGCTCGTATCGATCATCTTCCACAAGGTCTGTATCTCGTGCAAGTAATTGCCGATGGTAACTATGTCACACTGGTTCTGACGGTATCGCGATAGATTTGTAAACACATAGGAAGACAACGTCATGGAAACCGGCACCGCCATCAAGGACATGGTCCGCAGCAAATACGCGGAGATCGCCCATCAAACTCAGGAGCAGAACGCTTCCTCGTGTTGTGGGGCAGGGGGCTGTTCAACGGTTGACTATACAATCTTTGCAGAAGACTATACGAAGCTTAAGGGCTACGTTGCAGATGCAGATCTTGCACTGGGATGTGGTGTACCAACGGAATTTGCGCTTATCGAAGAGGGTCATACCGTTGTTGACCTTGGATCAGGCGCAGGCAACGACGCCTTCGTTGCACGAGCTATCGCCGGCGAGAGTGGCAAGGTGATTGGTATTGATATGACGCCAGAGATGATAGCCAAGGCGCGTGAGAATGCCGATAAGCTCAACTTCAATAATGTGGAGTTCAGACTCGGTGACATAGAGAACATCCCCATTGCCGCAAACCGCGCCGACGTTATCATAAGCAATTGCGTGCTCAACCTCGTTCCCGACAAACTCCGTGCATTTCAAGAGATGTTCCGCATCCTCAAGCCAGGCGGACACTTCAGTGTAAGCGATATTGTCCTTCGAGGTGAGCTACCGGAGCCCCTTCGCAAAGATGCTGAGATGTATGCCGGATGTGTTTCTGGCGCAATACAAGAGGACGACTATCTGCGTATGCTGAGTGAGGTAGGCTTCACAAATATTGTCGTGCAAAAATCACGTCCGGTTATTCTTCCGGATGACATTCTTTCTGCCTATCTGACACCCGACGAGATCACCTCGATGAATGCCGGCGGACAAGGTATCATAAGCACAACAGTGTATGGTGAAAAACCGGCGAGCGCCTGCGAGCCAGGATCGGGATGCTGTTAGGAGAGATACTGAGATAACGCAGGTAGCGCGATAGCATGCTATCGCGTTACGGGGTTACAGGGTTACGGCAGGTCTCGCGATAGCATGCTATTGCGCTACAGAATTTTAAAACCTCAGCCCATACCAAACAACGTCCGGTAGGATTCTCACTGCAGGTGCAGGAAGGTGATACAGATGCAACACACGAAAGACATCGCGCAGCCAAGTTGGAAGATTGGGAATGCGATGCAGTTGCCAATCAAGAGACAGATACACAACGTGTTGGCCACCTCCATTGCCGTCAAGATTCTGAACGCTATGACCTATTGCTAGACCAAGCCACGGTGGAAACCACGATTGCCATGACGAGGGTGCAACATCATAGGCGTTAAGCGCAAGCCAGTGTGTTGTTGATGTGTAGTCATCGATGATCGAATTGTAAGCGCCGCTCTTATACGCTTCTGAGGGCCAATAGGAGATCTGTAGGTCAATGGACCGGAGAGCAGGCACGTAATGTTGGGCTACAGGAAGAGTGGCGCCGATGGTGTTGGCCGCCATATCGCCCCATGAAAACCCATAGTCGGCAGAGAAGCCGTCGCGGATCTCTACGTAGGTTTGGTAGGTCATTGCTACACCAAAGCCCGACCATGCAGCGGTGGTGGAGTCCATGCCACACCAGCGGAAGAGATCACTGTAGATAGTTGAAGCGGCGTAGGCAAAGGTCATGTGACCAAGCTTGTCCGCATTGAGCGCGTACGTATAGTCAGACGTGGTGTTGAAGTGAAAAGGAACCTTCTCCCCTTTCCACCAGAAGTCGTTCACCACAGCATGACCTAATACGAATCCGCCGATGGTAACGCCACCAACAATGCCGAGCTTGATCGGATCGATAGTGTCTCGGATCGCGTTCGCAGACAGATGGTTGACGGATAGTGTCAACACAAGTACGATTGTCAATATATTCTGAGACCTCATTCGTTCAAGATTTCGAATCGTTCCCAACCGCGCAGATCATAATGCCACCACTCGCTGGGCAATACATCAAAGCCGGCGTCAGACATGATAGACTGAAGGAGTCTGCGGTTTTGTAAAACGGATTCGTCAAGGTCAACAAAGGTTGCTGCAGCTCTCTCAGTGAACTCGTCGTATCCAGTTCCCATGTCGAGCTCACGACCCGTACTATCGCATAGCGTAAGATCGAGTGCACATCCACGATTATGTCGTGAGCCTTTGGCAGGATCAGCAACATATCGTTCGTCCGGAACAAGGCTCCACATTAGCCGCTGCACACTCAGGGGGCGATAGGCGTCGTAGACCTTTAGTTGAAGGCCACGTGCATTTGCTGAGCGCTGCGCTACAGCCAGACTCTCTGCCACAACGCGTCGTGCATACAGCGTGTCAATTGGGTACAGCACACGCTTGGTGAAGTTGTCCGCAGTTGCATAGCGAACGTCTGTGAGGAGGTCCGGTATGACTGAACGGAGCGGTACAAGAACTGTGTCGCGTGGTTGTGTTTCGAAGGTCATGGTAAAGAAACACACAGTGAGGATCATGAACATGATCCAATCTACGTCACTGCTTTAGAAGAATGGATCGGCGCGTGACAATACCACGTGTTGACTCTATGATGTACGATCCCGAAGCAAGCCAATTGACATCAATGGTCGCCGAGAAGCCCCTTGCAACTACTCGTCCATCCACGGAACGAATGACAAACTCTTCTCCATCATGATGGAGAACGTCACTCGCGGGATTGGGCCAGATTGACGGAGCGCTATTCTCCGTGCGTTCTTCATGCACTGCTGTTGTGCTACACTGAAGTGCGGAGATGTATTGCCATAGTTCGTTGTCGAATCCGCTTACAGCGAGGACGGCATCCTTTGCTTTGTCGCCCATACGAACAACAACAAGACCCTGACTTGGTACAACGTATACCTTCTGGTCGTTCTTACCGAGGCCAGAATACAGATCATCCGGTGCAGCAGGAATAAGGTCTGTGTTGTAGACAAATGGTACGCCCGGTTGCATGTAGCTACCTTTTCCATTGAGCCAGAAGAGATAGCCATACGATTTGTTGAGATCTTGGGAAGTGTTCTTCATTGCATGGAGATACTCTTGGTCGTGCAGGATGGTATCACCGTTCCATACGCCCCCTGCTAGGAGCAGTAAACCAAAGCGAGCCATTGCACGAGGCTTGGAGTAGAGGACACCATCAATCCAAAGGCCACCCATACCGGTACGAGTGGCGAGATTGCGCGCATAGTACTGCTGATAACTAAGACCGGATGCCTTTGCCACAACATCCTGTAAGAGCAGATAGCCGGCGTTGTAGTAATCCCATAGTGTTCCTGGTGCCGCCTTATATGTGAGACAGGATGGGTCTTTGCAGTTGTCATCTGCTACACGCCCCTCTAGCCCCGTGGTCATCGTAAGGTGATGACGAACAGTGATCGCATCTTCCTGCGCAGGCGTACATGAGCTCCAACCGGCACCGAGGTATGTCTTACTCGACTTGGTGATATCGACGAGACCACGCTCTTGTGCCTGTCCTACAAGAACGGACGTAACTGTTTTACCAGCCGAAGCCCAGTACCAGACGCTATCCTGCGTGAAGGTGTCGTAATACTTCTCAAGCACGATTTTCCCATCCTTGAGGATGATCAACGCCTTGGCATGGGTCTCACCTGTGTAACGTACCAGTGAGTCAATTCGATCCGCGCACCAATTCAGCTCACTCGGGTCCATGCGCTGCCATTCCGCGCCAGTGATTGGAGGAAAGTAGAGGTTCTGTGCTGTGAGGGGGCTCACCAACACCACAAGAAAAAGTACCAGTATGATCCGCATGCAAACTCCCGGAAGTGAAGAACGTCCCTGACCCAGGGCTTCAGCCCTGGGTTTAACGCGTGAAACTGACGCCCTGGGTTTAACGCGTGAAACTGACGCCCTGGGTTTAACGCGTGAAACTGACGCCCTGGGTTTAAAGCGAAAGAAACGTCTGATCAGTGAGCGTCTTCAGAAAAGCTACGAGGTCATCCTTGTCCTGCTGGGTAAGGCCCAGACCGGGAGGGAGATTGTATTGCAGCAGGGGATCCATCGTCGAGCTCTGATTAACGCCGGTGCTATAGTGATCCACTACCTGCTCAAGTGTGGCGAATCTTCCGTCATGCATGTATGGGTGCGTAACAGCGATGTTGCGGAGAGTGGGCACTTTGAACTTTGCGCGATCGCTGAGAAGCCCCGTAACCTTCTCCCGACCCTTGTCGGTGAACGATGCATCGTTGTCAAGACCGTTGTTCATGAATCGATCGTTTGTGAACAATGGAGCAGCATGACAGTGAAAACATTCGGCACCCTTAACCTTGCCGGTCGGATCGAACTCTGTGTTGAATAAGACCCGGCCACGCTCTTCAGACGGAGTAAAAGAGGCTTGTCCACGGGCAACCAGGTCAAACTTGCTGTTACCAGACACGAGGGTAAACATGAATTGCTCGAGGGCAATGCCAACAAGCGCAGAAGTGATCGTGTCTGTGTTGAAGGCACGGATGAACTGATCGCGATAGGTCTTCGATGCCGTGAGCTTGCTCACAACATTCGGCAGTGTCTCGTCCATCTCCAGAGTGTCTTGAATGGGGCGCAGCGCCTGATCGCGAAGTGTTGGAGCACGTCCATCCCAGAAAAACCCACGACGATGCCACGCAAGGTTTGCAACGGGCATTGCCTGCCTGCCACCGGGGAGCCCCTTAACACCGATGCTGAACTGGCGGATGTCTGAGAAACCATCTTTCTGCACGTGACAGGAAGCGCAACTCTGACGTCCATCGCGTGATAACAATCCATCGTGAAACAGCATTCGTCCCAACAACACGCGTTGGTTGGTGAGAGGATAGTCGGTTGGAAGGGGCGGAACAGGAAGCCCCTGTGCATCGAATGAATAGAGAGTTGGATCGTATACGGCAGGCGTGTCCGGTGATGGGGCATCACTCGTACAGCCTACGATGGAGAACAAAACGAAGAGCATTCCGACGAGTGTATGTTTCACGGGCGGTACCGAGTATTCGTAAGAAAATGATCGTCAGTAAGACTCATCAAGAACGCTTCAAGATCAAGCTTTTGTTCCGAGGATAATCCCAATGGTCTGATGCGCGGATCTTTGTTCGGATGTGGGTATCCGCCACGATCATACGATTCAATCACAGCAGACAGAGCTGCGACTCGTCCATTATGCATGTAGGGGGCAGTTACACCCACGTTTCGTAGCGAGGGTACTTTGAAGACATTACTGTCTGTGCTTTTGAACGTTAGTCGCTGACGCCCGTTATCCGTGTAAGACGCATACACACCGTTGTTGGCAAACTCATGCGTTGTGTAAGCAAAACCACCATGACATGTTGAGCATCTCGTTGCGTCGCTCTTAAACAAATCCTTGCCTCTCCGTTCCGAAGCATTGAGCTGGTCAAGATCCGCGCGTGAACTACCGCTGATGATCGTGCGTTCAAACGATGCAATTGCACGGGTGACCACATACGGGTCAATGCTGCGCCCGTATGCAGCGCGGCTCATTTGTGCGATCGATGAATCGCGTGAAAGACGTTCAACCACATCAAGCATATTCATATCAAATTCATTGTGCTCCTGGACAGGAACAAGCACTTGCATCTCAAGAGTAGGTACGCCGCCTTCGCGCAAGAAGTATGGTCCATATCCCACATTGGCTAGGGAGGGGGCATTGCGGATCCCAATTCTACCATCCACGCCAATGCTCGTCTGCCTGCCGTCTGTGAACGCTTTTGCAGGGTCATGACATGTAGCGCAGGAAACAGTGCGTGTGCGAGATAGCTCCGTGCTAAAGAACAGAATCTTGCCGAGCGCCACGCGGTTAGCATCGGGCACGTTGTCGAGAGGAAATGCCGGTTGCGGAAATCCTACCGGTACGTTGATCAGTGCCTCGTCTACTGGTGGTGACTGCGGGTCTGAGGCGCAGGACACAACGACCATTGAGGCGGTGGCAACGAGAAGGGTACGAAGCCCCTTACCGAACGATAGAAAGCGGAGCACGAGTGATGCGTCCGTTGTCTGCGCCGATAAGAACCGTATATGATCCAACCGGCAACGAAGCAACAGAGAATGTTGTGAGTCCGCCACGGAGTGATGTCGTTGCCACAAGTCTGCCTGCCATATCAACGATGCGGACATCAGCCTCAGAGATTCCACCAGCGATGGTTACGACGTCTGAAGAAGGATTTGGATTGATGGAGATATTCGAGGCAGAGATAGCGTTGTCTTGGACAGAAGTCGAATTCGCAGGTGAGAATACGAGCGTGGCCATGTTCTCCGTCATCACAATAGTTTCTTCACCTAAGCCATGAAGAACGATGCCGAGTGATGCGTCAATGTTCTGCAAGAGGCTCCCATACTCGGCGTTGAGAACAACATCCACACCCTTGTCTGTCTTTGTTGAGTTAACAGGTAGCGTGATTCTCCGGTAGAGTGTATCCCCAACGCTGTGGAGTTGCACATCTGCCGTTGCAGTTTGTGCTGTAGATCCGGCTGATCCTTCGAGGACAATGAAGCGATAGCCCGCAGCCCAACCCCAATGCATTGATGGTTCTTTAAGAGCGAGAGGGTGCTCTGGGGGGTAAAGGGAGGGATCTGAATGGTTGGACATGTACGATACGCCAATATGAAATTCGATGCTGTCTATATTGGTAATGTCATATGAGCCCACAACATATCGAGGCGCATCTTTTGCGTTAACGAGGAGATAGATCTCTTCTGCCTTTGTTCGTTTACCGCCATCGTGGACAAAGGAGATATCCGACACGTAGTACTGGAGGAAACGTGGCGAAAAGAAGTACTTGCCATTGTCAACCCTTACCGGGGTGCCCATTACGAGTGGTCGGCCGTTCATGAGGGCGTTGAAAACGACTCCAATTTCACCGGCATAGGCAGATGAGGTGAGAAATAGCGCCAATAGGGCTAGAAGGAAGGTTTTCATGGACGCAAAAATAGACATTGTGAAGAGACGCCGTAGCTCTGGAACCGCTTGTTCGCCGTAATTTGTTGTATACGGAAGCTCCGTCCCATCACACTGTTGAAATCTATGCTCCTTCGTTTTAAAGAAGACCGCCGTGCACTGGCCTATATGGCCGTGACAACCATCGTGTTTGTTCTCCAATGGACAATCGTTGGTTTCAACCCGTTTCTCTATGTAGCCTACCTCTTTCTTTCGGTATCGGTTACGGTAATCGCCCATAATCACAACCACCTGCCGATGTTTCGGAAGCCCCTTCTCAACATCTTTGTTGACTATTGGTTGACGGTGTTCTATGGCTTTCCGTCCTTTGCGTGGATCCCTACGCACAACATGAACCATCATCGTCTGAATAACAAGGAAGGCGATTATACGATCACGTACCGGCTGACAGAGAACAATACGCTTCTCATGTTGCTCTTCTACCCTTCTATGAGCTCGTACTATCAGCAGAAGCCGATTCGTGACTACCTGAGAAACATGTGGAACGGTGACCGTAAGAAGTGGGCTCTGGCCGCTGGACAGTACCTGATGCTGTTTGTCTGGATTGGTGCGTTCCTCGTGCTCGACTGGAAGAAGGCCCTCCTCTATGTTGTTCTGCCCCAGCAATTTGGCTTGTTTGCTGTGTTGATCTTTAACTACGTGCAACACGTCCACGCCGATGAAATGTCGGTGTGGAACCATTCCCGCAACTTCACCGGCTGGCTCAATGTGGTATTGTTCAACAACGGCTACCACACTGTACACCACGAAAAGGCAGGTTCACACTGGAGCAAGGCACCTGAGCTACACGCGGCTGTTGCGGAGAACATAGACCCCGCGTTGATCGAGAGAAGCTTCTGGTGGTACATCATCCGTGCGTACTTCCTAGCCCCCTTCATACCGAAGTTCCGCACCAAGTCCATGAGGCTTGCCAGGATCAACCACGGATAGGTCCTGAAGGGACTTACGTATATTCCCTGATGGGTGTCCGTCTAACGATCCTGTTCTTCCTGATCCTGTCGGTGCAGGCCTCCGCTTCGGTGGATTCGTGCCTGTTTTCCTTGCGACCGCATCTTACGATCAAGGAGAAGGATCTTCTGGATGTGGCCGAGCGCTGGCCCGAACGCACAAGGCTCGTAGATATTGAGCGCGAGACGTTTCTGCGTAATGCCGGTTATGCCGACTCTACAGGCGAGGTCCCGTCGAAGATCAAGGTTGAGGAGATCGCGCGCTGTTCCACGAACGACTCTCTGCAGATCAGACTCTTGCGCGTGCTCGGTATTGAGGGAACGAAGGACGAAAACATTTACATCGTCACGTATTCCGGCAGCACCATCCTCGCACGTTCTCTTCTTGCAGAACTTCAGGCTTCGTGCGAAGGAACCTTTTTGCGTGCCTGTACGATGGAGGCCGACGGCTCTATTCGTATAGGTCAGCTCCGCCATGTCTTTGATTGTGACAAGGACGAATTCATAAAGACAGAGACCTTGTCGGGGCTTACCCTGCGCGTACGAGATGACGGCTCAATTCATGAAACGATTGAAGGTGAGGAATGAACATTCGCACCATTGTAACGCTGATGGTCTGTCTCGTTGCGCCGATACTCCATGCAGCTGAAGGTGATCAGCTTCTGACCCCACAACCATGGCAGTCTTCGTTCACGGGTAAACACGCTGCCTCTTTTTACTCTATCAACGCCAACGCGTTTTCTGCAGCCCGTGGCTTGGCAGATGATCAGACAATCACTCTCGCCATTCAACTACCAAAGTTTGGCACGGTAGAGATCGTTGCAGCACGCTATCGTGTGATTAACGAACGTACGTCTATCGCAGCTATGACAGCGAGCGGTCCGCAAGCGGTGCCCGCCCCGCAGAGTGTACTCTTACGTGGGAGAATCCGTGAGATTCCAGACAGCTATGTGATTCTCGCCATCTATCCGGATTGGTGCACGGGAGTGATCACAACGGGCAAGCTCAACGCGCAAAGAACGTATCACGTAAGCCCCTTAGAGAAGCCGAAACAGGGTCCACAGGTTATGGTTGTCTATGATGGGGCTGATGTACCAACGACACACGATTGGAATTGCTCTACGTTGGATCCAGCGAACATCGTTGTTCCAAACACAAAGGTCGAAGACCGCTCTCAGGCAGCCACGTTTCGTAAAGTCACAATCGCAATAGAGTGCGACGAACCATTCTACATCGATCTCGGGCGAGATGTTACCCGCGCATCGCAATACGCCGAAGCCGTCGTGGCCGCTTCAAGTGCGATCTACGAGCGTGATGTGCAGGCGACTCTTGCAATAGGTTCATTGCTTGTATGGACCACTGCTGATCCGTATGTATCAAACCTTCCCGATGAAATGCTCGTGCAATTCCGTGATCGCTGGCGCACGCTCAATGGCGCAATTGTTCGCAGTGTAGCCCACCTTCTCTCAGGCGTGAATAACATCGGCGGTATTGCATACGTAGACCAGCTTTGCAATAAGCAGTGGGCGTACGCTGTGAGTGGCACAAACAATAACATTACGTATCCCGCTACCGGATATGTATGGGACACTGATGTGTTCTCCCATGAGCTTGGTCATAATGTTGGCTCACCACACACACATTCTTGTACGTGGTCTCCGCCGATCGATTCTTGTTATACCTCTGAAGGTGGATGTTTTGCCGGAACAAAGGCAGTAAAGGGAACGATCATGTCCTACTGTCACTTAACCACGGCTGGTACAGACCTATCCTTTCACTCACGAGTTGTCACGCTGATGAAGGGCAAACTATCGGCAAGTGCATGCACTCCACTCATTGCGATCTTCGATATCTCCACGCCCGTTAGTCAGGCAGTCTGTGCCGGGAATGCTGTTACCATCGTTGCCACACCAACGGGTAACGTAGGTAAGGTTTCTTACAGATGGCGCGGACCTACGTTTGATACGGTCACAACAGTGGCATCGTTCCAGTTTGTGCCAACCGCATCTGTCCAGGTGTTTGTTACCGGTACAGATTCCAGTGGTAACGTAGCCAGTGACACAACGTCGATCACGGTGCGTGCAAAGCCCCTTGCCTCCGTTCAAACAAACGATCTTCGAGTATGTCGCGGTACGATCGTAGAGATCACCAGTACGATCTCGGGTGGGCGCGTTCCCTACACGTATCGGTGGCTTCGTAACGGTATCGTCATCGATACTCTGTCTGACATTGTGTGGCCGAAGATGGATACAACGTCCATCATTAAGCTCATCACAACTGATCTGTATGGGTGTGGAGATACGGCGCAACTGCTGATCACCGTGCCCGATCAGAGGCTCGTGATGACCCCGTCGCCGTTCGTACTGCCACAGTTGGCGATGTGTGAGAATGTGGTCAATACGAAGGTGACGCTTCGTAATGATGGACTTGAGACGGTGATGATCGATTCTGTGAAATCGGGTTCATCAATCTCTGTAAAGACAACGCTTCCTCTTGCGATTCCTCCTGCAAGTGCGATAGAGATGTTCATGGAGGTGACAGTGAAGAAGTTTGGTGCCATCACCGACACCTTGGTGTTTGTGGAAAAACTCTGCAACACGCGAATGAAATTGCCCTTAACGGGCATACGTCCGGCGCCGCGTGCTACCTCGCCCCTTCCTATTGATCTTGGTGCGAAGCTCGTTTGTGATATCCCAACGGAACGTTGGGCTACCCTTCGAATAAGCAACCCATCGTCATTTGCGATGCAGATCAATGGGGTAGCCGGCAAACAACTTGGGAATACCGTAGATCTCGCTAACCGTCCGGTAACAGTGTTGCCCAATTCGGAACAGGACGTGTCTGTTGTTACGAGTGCCAAGAGGCTGCCGGGGCTTTTAACAGACTCCTTGGTGTTTGCCTACGTCAGCAAGGAATGCGAAGGATCGTTTGTGCTACCAGCCGTGATGCGGGTTACGGGGCTTACCATAGACCACCCTTCGAGCATTTCGTTTGATACCGTTTTGACATCAGAGGCGTCACGATCCAAGACGTTTTCAGTAGGCGTGTCTCTCGTTGGCGCGGGGAAGGCCACTGTGACGTCTGTCCGCGTTGAAGGTCCGTTCACCACAACATTGTCGGAAGGACTCGTGCTACTTCATGGAAAGCAAAGTCAAGTAACAGTATCGATAGCCCCTTCTCTCTTGACCGTTGACGGAGCAGTTAAGGGTTCGCTTGTGTTCATGTTGGATTCATGTGCAACTGAGCGCGTTGTGGCTCTTTCGGCCGTTGTACGGGTAGTTGGCGTTGCTAACGATGCTCTGGATGTCTTCAACATGATCGACGAAGCTCGTTTCTATGATCTCCGAGGCTTGCAATGTGCAACCGTGCAGGCTAATGGGGTTGAACCCAGTGTGCCCGAAGCCCTTCCGCGTGGAGTCTATTTGATGGTCCTCTCTTCCGAAGGAAAAGTGAGATCACGTCGACTCATTTCCCGTTGAGAGACCAGTCGTAGTCGAGATACTCAATGGTCCACTGCTTCGCATGATCGTGTAGATCAACTCGCACGGCATCGGGTGCATGCATAGAAATGTTTCGAATCAACTGCTCCTTGTTGCGCCCAAAGTCTGCGAGATACCACTCGAACACGTGGGAGAGTTTCGCCTTCCGTGTTGTGATATCGAACGCGTTGAGCATCGGCGTGGATAGGAAGAGCCGACCTTGGTCATAAAGCTGTTTGTCAAGCCTATCAGCTTCATACGCCTCCGAGCGAAGAGGTGGACAGCTACGTGCAGCACAAACGAGTGCAAAATGAATACGGCTGTCGCCAAGTGGTCGCAAAACGTCATTCTCGATATCGTTCAGAGAGTAAGCTGTCCCCTCTATCGAAATGAAGGGTGCATCCCACACTTTTCCCTGCGCTAAATCGCGGATAGATCGAAGTGGAAAGTTGTCGCATACCATCTTAAGTGTGTTTGCGTTGTAGACGTTGATCCAGAATGCGAGACGCTCATTTCCGGTGAGAGTGGATGCCTTTATACGTGATAGCGAATTCACGTATGGTATGAACCTTCCATCCTTTCTAAGACTCGCATAATCTACTCTCCCATCGTGCACGTGGGAGGTGAGTACGTCGGTGAATGGCTTATGATCAACCTGGCTTAACGAGGCCATGGTCGGAACCACGATCAGTAATGCTGACAGGTATACGAGGAGAAGAATAGATTTCATAGGTTTGTGAGTCGACCGACCAGTCAGTTTCATTCTACATTTTCACTGTGGAGCAATATGCGCACTCTCTGTACGCTTTTGATGGCTTTTGCGATCCTTGTACCTTCAATGTATGCACAAGGAACGGGCGTCATTACCGGCAAAGTGACTGACGCCATTTCTAATGAAAAGCTAAACGGCCTCAACGTGCTCTTGGTGGGTAGAACCAAGGTGGTAACTACACGAAAAGACGGGTCGTTTATTATCGAGAGCGTGCCTGTCGGTAGTCAAACTGTGAAGATATGGGGCCTTGGTTGGCTACCTCAAGAACGCACCCTTCAGGTTGTGGCGTTGGACACGGTAGAGCTCACAATTCGACTCGACCCAACAAACCGAAACATGGGAGAGATCACCGTCTACGCCGCATCCCGCAAGGGCGAAAAGCTTACGGATGCTCCTGCGGCCGTTGACGTGGTAACGCCAATGGCTATCGAACAGGCTACTGTACACGGTCAAACGGCTAAAACACTTGAACACTTTGCCGGCATTGATGTGGTTCAGAGCGGAACGAATGACTTCAACGTCAACGCTCGTGGATTCAACAACTCCATTAATCGACGTATGCTAGTTCTCATTGATGGACGTGATCCTTCTACGCCCCTTATCAATCTTGTTGAGTGGAACTCACTTCAAACCGTTCTCGATGACGTCTCTTCGATTGAAGCTGTTCACGGTCCGGGTTCTGCCCTCTATGGCCCCAATGCCTATAACGGTGTAGTAAACATCCGTAGCAATGCACCCCGGGATGTACTCGGCACACGTGTTACTCTGTCGGCAGGCGAATGGGAAACGTACCGTGCGTCACTCCGCCATGCCGGAGCTATTGGGGATCTATCGTACAAACTCACACTTGGCGCATCGTCGGCATATAACTACTCACTGCAGCCGCGCAACCAAGACGCAACCAAGCCGAACAACGGTCTCGAGTATCCCGGGCTTTCGTACGACGTAACGGATACTGCGCGAGGATACTCACGTACTTTATCTGACGCGGCAAAGCATCCGTTCTCCGTAGTTGGTACGTTACGTTTGGATTATGACCTAACGCCAATGAGCAAACTCGTTGCTGAAGGGGGCTATTCAGCTTCCGGTAACGAAATGTATGTGAACCAGACCGGTCGCCTCATCGTTCAACACGTTGAAAAACCATATGCACGCCTTGCCTATCAGAGCGAGCGGTTGAATGTTCAAGGTCTGTGGCAGCGCAGAAACACTCCGGACAAGCAGATCGTGTACAATGCACTTGCAGCGTCCTTGGAGACGTCAGATGTAGATGGTGTAGACGCTCAATACAACAACGTGATTGCCGACGCAAACTTCCGATACATCGTAGGTTTTCAGGGCGAGTACCAAGACGTTAATTCCCCCCTCTACAATGACACGATCGGAAACTATTCTAAAACGGGTGCACCTATCGTCGAAGGAGTTGGACTTACAAACCCAACGCATATGATCGGGAGATTCATGGGTGGTTATGTGCAGGGAGAGTGGAAACCCGTGTACAACTTCACCGTGGTCGGCGCGGTCCGTGTCGATGGATCGAATCTCTTCGAAACACAGATCTCGCCAAAGCTTGGACTCGTGTTCGAGCCGATCAAAAACCAGTCATTCCGTCTCACGTACAACAGATCGTTCCTTCGTCCGAGCTACACGGATCTTAACCGCAAATCACCGGCAGGTGCTCCGGCAAACCTGAGCAACATCAGTCGTATTGTGGACTCCGTTACAAGCCAATTGGTAGGCAAACCAGTCACAGCAAATCTCGTATTTGGTGCCTCAACATCTCAATGGAACCTCGGCAATCAGACGCTCACACCGGAGACTGCGCAATCTTTCGAGTTCGGGTACAAAGGAAGCATCGACGCAAAGCTCTTCCTTACTGCGAATGTCTACTTTAACCAGCGAGCTAATCTGATCTCTGCACCTTTGGGAGGCATTACGCCAGACGTCTATGCACCGGTAAAGAGCAATACTGGTGACGCGGCTACAGACCGCATAGCGGACAGCGTCATGTTTGCTGAAGTGAGAAAGGTCAAGGCCGGCGGTGTAGCTGTAGATCCCAGTCGCTTGGCGTACTACAACGGCGTATCATCTCTCGTGATCGCACCAACCAACATCGCCATCGTTAATGAAATTGGTACGGAACTCTCCGCAACCTACTTCCTTACGAACGAACTCAGCATCAATACGAACTATGCCTACATCGATGTAAAAGTACAGGACAACGATGTGCCCACTGCAAAGATTCTCCCTAATACATCACGGCATCGCATCAACGCGGGCATTCAATATCTCAAGGCCGGTGAATATGACGGCGGTATCGAGCTTCGTTACGTAGATGGCTTTAAGTGGATCGCCGGACTGTTTGAAGGAAACGTGCCTTCCTACGCCGTCGTGAATCTTAACCTTGGTTACTACATCACGAAGGATCTTCGTGCTTCAGTGAACGTCTTCAACCTGCTTGACCGCGAGCACTACGAGATCTTTGGTGGTACGATTCTACGCCGTCAGGTGGTTGGCACCGTTTCGTATACCTTCTAACTGCGTCAATCAAACGCCTGGGCAAAGAAGTCGTTAAATGGCTTCGCTGCCTTGTAATAATCAAAGAGCGTCTTCACACAGTCCGGGCTGGTGAAGACGCTTTTTGGCAATGTAGCCCAGTAATAGAATTGTTTGTTTGCGATAAGGGGCTCAATGATCGCGGCCTGTTTGAATTCAGCCGGTAGCACTTTGTTCTTCTCGCCCTTTATCTCACCGTAACAAGTGGCGAATGCCTTGGATTTCAGAAGCTTATGGAGACTCTTTCCCTCGTGCATAATGAGATCTCGGATAGCCGCGAGCTCTTCTTTCTCGGGCATGTAGGCGCCACCACCAACTGCTCCACCTTTCGCACCGATCTCAAAATAGAATCCGGGAAAGCCCATAGCCTTCTTGCCTTTCAGATTGATGTGGGCGGACACATGAGTCTTGTAGGGCGTCTTGTCGGATGAAAATCGAATGTCTCTGTTGATGCGGTAGATCGCATCTTTAGCGTCGAGTTGTAATGTTGGTTCTATCGTACGCACTCGATCGATGAGTTCTTGTGCAAGCCCCTTGAATGCATCCTTCACAAAGCGTTCATACTGCGCGCGATGTTCATCGAAGAATACCTTGGTGTTATTCTTCTCGAGCTGTGTGAAGAACGTGAAGAACTCTTTGCTTAGCATAACTGTCAGTTGTTTGAATGAAAAGCCATGTGATTACCTTCGGTATCGAGGATGACTCCCATAAAGCCAAATCCTCCTGAGATTTCTGTTTTGGGAACAAGAAGCGTCGCGCCGGATGCTACTGCGCGATCAAGAAAGGCTTGCACATCAGGATTTGCATTGAGATAGAGCAAAGGTCCTTGAGTGCCTGGTCTATGATCGGGTAGATGGATCACAGCACCACCCACCTTGCCTTCGTCTGCAGGAAGCATCGCCATCTTTAGATTAGCACCAGCAGGCATTGGCATTTCCATTACGGGCAACGCTACTTCAAACACTGCCTCGTAGAAAGCCTTTGCCCTGTCGAAATCTGCACTAGGGATTTCAAACCAATTGATCGCGTTGCGAGACATGAGGGATCCTAGGGAAGTGTGATTGTAAGGGGCTTGGTATATGTATACTGAGGTTGCCATCCGGCTTGACCGTCCTTGAGGAGGTCGAACATATGGAAGACGGGCATGTATACGTCTCCCGGTCCAAAGAAGTCCGATGCGACTCTTGTGATGGTGCCGTCTTCTGCTCGATGAAAGGTTGTGAAGCCCGGAGCCCATGTCTTCTGTGAATGTGCCGTCTGTATCTCGGAGAATGCGAAACGTCCATCCACGGGTTTCAGCGGATTCCTTTTGTATGTCCACGGGGTCAGAGTTCATAAGCACAACTGCCGTTCTGCTCTCAAGATGCGGCAACATGCCATTCAAGCCATCCGCCCACAAGGTACAGTACCGACAGCTGCGACCCATATTGTGGATCACGATGAGGTCTTTGCGGTCACCAAAGAGATCGACAAACTCCACACGATCTGAACCCGCTTCAAACGAATAGCTCGAATGGGCGAATGGAATCTTGTTGTCTCTGAGTGCTTCAACCAAAGCAGCTTTCGCCGCGACCGCTTTTTGAAACAGTTCAGGGAGATCAGTTCTCGGAGTGCTCATGTTGGGCCTAGGAAGCTATGTGAGTCTACGCCGTCAGGGAAATTCATCCAGGTAGGGCTAAATCTACGGTCAGATTTGGACTCCGCAAGCCCCCTGCCCCGTATGTTTGCAGGAGGAGGATCTATGTCTACGTTTTCTTTCGACTTCATTAGCGAAGTTGACCTACAAGAGGCAGATAATGCCATAAATCAGGCCATCAAGGAGATCGACCATCGTTATGATCTGAAAGGGTCAAACTGCGAGGTGGAGCTAAAACGAAACGAGAAATCGTTTCAAATACGAGCTGATGGCGAACATTTTATCGTGTCGGCCCTAGAGATCGTCAAAAACAAGATGATCAAGCGCGGAATTAGCGTTTTGGCCATGGATGAGGGTAAGGTGGAGCTTTTGAGCGGGAAAAGCGTCCGCCAGACGGTAAAACTCAAGGCTGGACTCACCAAGGAGGACGCGAAGAAGATCACCTCGCTTGTAAAAGAACAGAAAATGAAGGTCACGGCCCAGATCATCGATGAGAAGGTGCGCATCACAGGGAAGAGCAAGGATGACCTTCAGGCATGTATTCAAGCCGTCCAATCGGCTGAGCTTGGATTGCCCATCCAGGTGGACAATCTGCGTTAGCCCCCTACCTTTTCCGATATTTGTACGAATCTCTTTCGCTTTAACGGCGAACATTGAACAACTGTGGAGTTACTGTGGATCTGTTTCAGAAGTGTCGGGAGTTTACACGGGCAGATGATGTTAAGGCCGCCGGTCTCTATCCATACTTCCGCCCCGTAGAAGAGAATGAAGGTCCGGTTGTTACCATCGAAGGCCGCAAGGTGATCATGGCGGGCTCTAACAACTATCTCGGTCTAACCGCACATCCTAAGGTGAAAAAGGCGGCCAAGGATGCTATCGATCTGTATGGTACCGGATGTTCAGGCTCGCGGTATTTAACGGGCACGATCAAACTCCACGTTGAACTGGAAAAGAGACTCGCCGCATATCTCGGAACAGAAGATGTTCTTCTCTTCTCTACCGGATACCAAACAGCACTCGGCGTTATCGCCGCCTTGGTTCAAAAGGGCGACTATGTGATCTCTGACAAGGAGAACCATGCATGTATCATTAGTGGTGCGCTTCTAGCCAAGGGTGGCTTTGCAGAGTTTGTGCGGTATAAGCACAATGACATGGAAGATCTTGAACGCGTTATGCAACGCATTCCGGAAAGCGCCGGAAAGCTCATTGTAACCGATGGCGTGTTTTCAGTAAGCGGCGAGTTTGTGAACCTACCGCAAATGCTAGACATCGCAGAGAAGTATGGGGCTAGAGTGCTCGTAGATGATGCACATGCTACAGGTGTAGTAGGCGTAGGCGGTAGAGGAACAGCGTCGCATTTCAATGTGGTAGACAGAACAGATCTCACGATGGGGACATTCTCGAAGACCTTTGCGTCCTTGGGTGGATTTGTTGCGGGACCAGAACGTGTCACGAATTACATCAAACACCATAGTCCAGCACTGATCTTCAGTGCATCTCCAACACCGGCTTCGGTAGCCGCGGCATTGGCAGCACTAGACATCGTAGAAGCAGAGCCTGAGCGTATCACGAAGCTCATTGCAAACGCAGATAAGATGCGTGCCGGTTTCACAAAGCTAGGTTTCAATGTTGTTGAGTCTCGCACAGGCATCGTACCGATCATCGTTGGTGATGCTCAACTGGCACTTGTATTCTGGCGTAAGCTCTACGACAAGGGTGTGTTTGTGAATGCCTTTGTGCCACCGGGCGTACCACCAAACCTATCGATGATGCGCACTAGCTACATGGCAACACACGAAAACGAACATCTCGATACCATTCTCAATGTT
>JAPLFN010000104.1:45137-61835 GCA_026390655.1 Candidatus Kapaibacterium sp. | reverse complement strand
GAGCTTGGCCTCATCTCGGCCTAAGAACAAGATCGCACAATGCAGATAACACGATTTGAAAGGGGCTTGCATGGTCGCGTAGCAATCGTTACGGGTGCTGCCATTGGTAACGGTAGAGCATTCTGTGAGCGCCTTGCCGAAGAAGGTGCCAAGCTTGTAATAGCTGATCTCGAAGAAGCGGTTGATACCGAACGCGCTGTTCTTGAACTCGGTGGCGAGGTTGTGAGCGTTCGTGCAGATATGACCAATCCCGTTGATGTTGAACGCGTTGTCCTTGCGGCAATTGAACGATTTGGATGCATTGACATCCTCGTCCACAACGTGGGACACTACAGTGAAGAACCTTTTGAGTTGTTGACGTTTGCAGAATGGAAAAAGACACTTGAGATCACGCTCGACTCTATCTTTCATACTGTTCGTTCGGTGTTGCCACACATGAAGAAGGCTGGCTTTGGTCGCATTATTACATTCTCCAGCGACACCGTGTGGCTGGGTACCCCATACCTTACGCATTACGTTACCGCGAAGATGGGTGTTATCGGTTTCACCCGCTCGCTTGCTGCTGAGGTTGGGAAATTCGGTATCACGGTAAACACCATCACGGTGGGCCTAACAGCAACGCAGAGCGCCGGAACATCCTCCGCCATGAGCCCCCTCCTCGAGCACATTATCCCCGCTCAGGCAGTACATCGTGCGGATGAGCCCGAAGATATAGCCAATGTAGTGGCATTCCTGGCTCTGCCGGCTTCCGGGATCATTACTGGGCAGACCATCAACGTAGATGGTGGCGTAGCAAGGCACTAGCCTTGTAGGCGACCTTGCAGGCGCCCTTTCAGGCGCCCTTTCAGGCGACCTTGCAGGCGCCCTTTCAGGCGCGCCGTAACCCCGTAACTCTGTAACTCTGTAACTCTGTATCTCTGTAACTCCGTATCTCTGGCGCGATAGCATGCTATCGCGCTACCCCTATAACCCCCCACCTCCGTAACTTCCGAATCCTAATCTGAGGTTCTCATGGTACATGTGTTACGCATTGCAGCGTTCATAGCAATTGCTTGTTGTTCAACTGCTTCGTTGAAGATGTTTGCAGCCGATGGTGATACCATCGTAGTAAAGACGCTGCAGTTTTCGGATATCACGAAACGATCCGGCACGTGGTTGTTTCCCCCGCCGGGCAGGTATGAAAAAGTCATCATGCAGTACACGTTGAAGTGTGATCCCGCGACGAAGCAGGACAAGTATCCTTGCGGTGAATGGGACTATCTAACGTATAACGTATTGCGAGATTCAACCGGCGAGTTCGATTCAACGAAGCTTGCACAAGTCAATTTCATGGTGCGTGGCGCAACGCCGGATTCGTTTCCCTATACAGCAACGTTTGTCAATAACAAACTGCGTTATCGTACTACCACCACATCTAGAGCAGGAGTAGAAGGCGACTTCTTCCCCGTGGGTGCAGGTGGGCAGAATAACTCTGCTGTGCTAAGACCAGAGGGCGGTCGCGCTCGCTATATATGGAAGGCTTCTGAACTGGCGGCGGCTGGAATCAACGCTGGAATCATTGCTGGTATTAAGTTCACTACGTCAGCTGCTGCCCCTAACGTGCAGGTCTTTACCGTTCGCATGCAGGCTCAGGTGAATGCTACGCTTGGCAAGACAATGTCGAATGACAACTTTACAACCGTCGTTCGTAGAAATCTATCCTTCGTTAACGGCGTCAATCAGATCGCATTCTCTACTCCATTTTCGTGGGATGGTTCATCTGACATCATTATCGATCTTTCTTGCTACAGCGCACCTGCCGTTGTGGGTATCTCATCAGCCAGTGCTGCAGACGGACTCTCTGATGACGGCTCACGCAATGCATTTCGATTCACTGCCGGTGACCGCATTGAAATTCCCGGCGAGATAGGCCTCAACATTTCCGATGAGATCACGATCTCGTATTGGTGTTGGGGTGACCCAAATAAGATGCCACGTGCCCACAATACGATGGAAGCATACGACGCACAGGGCCGACGGGTGTTGAACATTCATGCACCGTGGGATAATGGCTCGGTCTATTGGGATGCAGGTATCGATCCGGCAGACGGCTCGGTGGATCGTATCGAGAAGCTAGCCACAGAAGAATCATACGAAGGAAGATGGAATCACTGGGCATATACAAAGTCAAAGACCGGCATAATGCGCGTCTACCTCAATGGAGTGCTATTCAACGAGGGCAATGGTAAGACGCGAAAGATGAACGGGATAACAAAGTTTGTCTTTGGCTCCGGAGGATCCGGTTCGTACGAAGGCCTGCTCGATGAAATTCAGGTCTGGAACACGGCACTTGACGAAGCCACGATCAAAACATGGATGAACAAGCGCGTGACGGATTCGCACCCACAGTACTCGAAACTCATTGTTTACTATCGTGGTGAACTTGATACAGATCCGACATTTACTCGCGACGAGTCAATAGGCGGTTATAATGGTCAGCTATTCGGCATTCCAACGCGAGAAAAGATCTCTCTTGATCAACTTGGACATCAGACCGGGATCAATACCTCTCGACCCTTTCTTACGTTTGAAATGGGCTCTGTTCCTACCACAACAACTCGCGTGGACGTTGATATCGCGACAGCACCACGCCGCACATCGGTCGTCCTTTTCCAGAACCCTGTTCAGCCTCGGATTTATCGTCCCGGCGCAACCGATCATCCGTCCATTCCAACAGACACACTGCTCGTACAGGAAGCTGGAAAACTCTATACATACGACGAAGCCGGTTTGAAGGTTGACTCAATGGTAGTGCCCACACAAATCACCCTTCGTAAGGTCCAACTGCCATACTATGACCCGATCGTTGATTTTGAGATCGGCCGGTACATTACCCCATACGGCATTGGGCTCGATCTTGGACCGAAGGGTTTCCGTTGGGCATATGACGTCACGGACTTCGCGCCACTGCTTCGGAACAATGTCACCCTGTCAGCAGGAAATCAACAGGAACTCATCGATGTCACGTTCCTTTTCATCAAGGGTACGCCACCTCGTGATGTGAAGCAGATAGATCAGATCTACTATGATCGCGGAGCAATGTTCCCGAATGTTCTTACCGGTACGTCGTTGCCGGCGGTGGACGTAAAGCTGAGCCCCCTAGCAAAGACATTCCGCTTAAAGACCATAACAAGTGGACATGACTTTAGCAACGAGACGAACTGTGCTGAATTCTGTCCTAGAACGCATTTTCTCAGCGTTGATGGAACAGAACGATTCTCCTGGCTCTTGTGGAAAGAGTGCTCAACCAATCCTGTGTATCCCCAGGGTGGAACGTGGCTCATCGATCGTACCGGTTGGTGCCCCGGAGCTCCGGTGGATCTCTATGAATTTGAGCTGACGCCGTTCACGACGGGTAAGTCAACGGTGTCAATCGACTATGGTATCAAGAAGCAGGCTACAAATGAGGCATGGGGTAGGTGGGAAGTGTCAACACAGCTCATTGGCTATAGCGACGCGAATTTTCAAAAGGATGCCGCCGTCGTAGATATTATTTCGCCGAACAACTGGGAATACTACGGTCGTCTCAATCCGATCTGTGGAGAGCCGATCATTGTTATCCAAAACACGGGAGCCACAACGCTAACCTCGTGCGTCATTGAGTATACGGTGAATGGCTCGGGAAAGAAGTCGTACAATTGGACGGGTAGTTTGAAGTTTCTTCAGCGAGACACGGTGGTGTTACCACAGGCAACCTGGCCTACCGCCTCTGGGCTATTTGGTTTTGTTGCGAGTATCGTTCTACCTGGAGATGAATACGCCTCAAACAACGCACGTACTACACAGTGCGTGATGCCCCCTTCCTACTATTCAGATCTGCAGATCATTCTCCGCACAAACAAGAATGCGGAACAGCAATATGTCTGGAAGTTGAGGAAGACAACAGGCGAGGTGATTGGATCTGGTGAGAATCTAGCGAGTGAAACTACCTTTACGTACGATTTCAATCTTGCAGATGGTTGTTATGACTTTGAACTCATCAACAAAGAAGATCTTGGGTTAGACTTCTGGTACTACCGAAATCAGATCGGTACAGGCAGTCTGAATTTCAAATCTGGTGGACAGACAATTAAAACCTTTGAACCTGATTTTGGTCACCGTGCATGGATGCAGTTCACGGTGGCACCAAAGCCAACAATACAAACCAACGTTGATAGCGTGAAGTGGGAGTTGCCGGCGCCTGGAAGGGAAGAGAAGACGTTTGTGATCCGGTCTGTCACGGATTCTCCACTACGAGTGGACAGTCTTGGAATCTTCTCAGTTAAAAAACATTTCAGCGTAGTCTCCACATCGAAACCCCTTCCTGCTACTCTTGCTAAGGGAGACTCGATCACCGTTACACTTGCCTTCGCACGTCCGGACGCCGGAAACACTTCTGGTTCTATTCGTGTCTATTGTAACGATGAGCGTCAAAGTGCAAAGCAGGTGCGTCTGCTTGGCTCTGTGCTCACAACGGGTGTAGAAGACGAATCAATAGAGCCATCCTCGGTTGTGGTTTTCGACGTTGTTCCACATCCGGTGACGGATGCAGGAACAGTTCGCTTGCAGGTCTATCGTTCGGATCTTTTGCGAGATGCGCAGATCATCGTCCGTGATCTTGTAGGAAGACAGATCGCAACCATCTATCGCGGAGATATCGCCGAGGGAGAGCAGCGGTTCGACCTTCCAACGACTATCCCTACGGGTACGTACGTTGTAAGCGTTGAGTCGGGTCTCGTGCGTCAAACTATTCAACTCGTCATTACACGATAACAATGCCCGTTACAGATCCATTCGATCCACGGATCGGCGATCTGATCGTCAGCACATCCTCTGTGCCAGCAAGCGCAGAGGTGGTGTGTGTTCTGATCGGAGTTCCGCAGGATCTGGGTGTAATTCGCAACAATGGTAGACCTGGAGCTGCGGAAGCTCCATCTGCAATTCGAGCTGCACTAGGAAAACTCGCGACGTCAAAAATCCAGGATGTAGTAGATGCTGGAAGGATGTGCATAGCTGATCATGGTGACGTTGCTACGGTTGGCAGAACTCTCGAACAGATTCATGATGAGCAACATGACGTTGTTGCGCGTGTAGTAGAGCGCGGCCATATACCAATCGTTCTCGGAGGGGGGCACGATTGTGCTTGGCCCACGATTCGTGCTTTTGAGTCGGTGGGAAAGGAATATGGCGTTGTGAACATAGACGCCCATGCTGATGTTCGCCCGCTGCTTGATGGCGTCCACGCTCATAGTGGATCTCCCTTTCGTCAAATGATAGAGACAGCGCCGTCCCATCTTCTTCCCGGTGGTTTCGTTGAGTTTGGTCTGCAAGGGGCAGGTGTTTCCGCCGCTCATCTGAAGTATGTTCGAGATGCCGGAATGCACGTCGTGATGCTTGATGAATCACGCATGGAAAACATCGCATTCGTGTGGGAACGTGCATATGCCCATGCGTCCTTATCCGGACGTGCATATGTGTCGCTCGATATGGATGCGTTTGCTTCTGCCTATGCACCTGGTGTAAGTGCGCCGGCAGCTGATGGCTTCACACCCCATGAGATTGGCCAATGTCTTCGTACCGCTGCATCAAGGGGGAATCTTGCCGCATTTGACGTAGTGGAAATGAACCCTACATTTGACGTCGATGGTAGAACGGCAAAACTTGCCGCCTTGATGATCAGCGAGGTACTTACAGGGCTGGCAATCACACTACGGAGGTAGCAATGTTCCTGCGCATACTGTGTTTTCTCGTGGTAACCTCAACCGGGCTTATCGCCGGCGACAACAAAGAGATGATTAACGAGATGTTCGCAACGAAGCACGTGAGTTCATATCCGGCAGCCTCGTTCACTGCTCCTCGTGATTTTGCGATAGGCCAATGGGTGAGCTATGGAATGGTGAATGACGATGATGAACGATCGATTATGATCAGTCGAGTTATCGGACACGACGGAGATGAGTGGACCATTGAATCGGAGATCATTACAAAGAGTGATCGCATCATCACTCAATACTCTATCAAGGGGCTCGATGTAGCACGCAAGAGCGGCAAGAGCGACGATATGGAGCTCACGAAGATCAAAATCAAAACGAACGACGGTGAGGCTCTTGTGATAGATGGGTTCGTGCTTTCCATGGCAAAGGCGGCCTATGGAAAGTCGCTCAAGGGTTGGACCACTCCTTCAACTGTCTTGGAAGAAGGTGGCGACGTTCTCGTCTCTGCGGGCTCATTCAAAGGCACAACGAAGATCAAGTCTGAGACAGCCATTAACGGGGCGGATGAAGAGTCTACGTCGTATGCCCACCCTGCCGTTCCCATCTATGGAATTGTCAAGAGTATTTCCGGGGATGAGTTCACCATGGAGCTTCTTGAATTTGGCGATAGTGGAGCCAAGGCCTCGTTCTAAGATCTGTCTGCAGCACCACTCATTGAAGCTGCCGCCCACGCAGCAAGAGGTGCAACAACAACATCGATGCTGTAGTGGACATGCTGGAGAATAACAGCTGCGCCTACTATGATGGCGAGAGTAAAGAAGATTGCCTTATACATCCGTTGAGGAAGTAGAAAGCCTACGAGGCAAAGGATGGATGTGTGGCCGCTAAAGAATAGGTCCCTCGTAAGCGGTGCTGACGAACCTGTTGTAAAAAGCTGCACAAGCGGGTCGCCAAGTGCGATCATTGTTGTCGGCGGATCAAGAGGCAATAACCACATACAAACGATACGTATGCCTATGAGCATAGTGTAACCGCGGATGGCCTTAAAGAGAACAACGGGAGTCCTGATCATTGCTGCGATTGCAATGATGAGCGCACCGTAGAGCACGATGAATATCGGAACCGTCATATCTACCGGACCAATAATGGAATGCAATGGGTCTACAAAGGAAACGCCGGCGCGTACCTCTACTTGATTGAGAAATCGGGTATAGGAAAAAAGTGTGATGAACAACGTGACAAACGTTAGACCAACGAGGGTCTGCTGGCGTCGGTCTTGTAGAAATTCTTTCCAGGATGGCTGCTTCATCTCGAAAATTACAGAAGTGTTGCTCACCACAGTGCGATCGAAAGCGCACCGATGGCCATGACAGAAGCGGCGATGAGTCTTCGTCGTCCGTCGCCTTCTCCAAGCATACGAATACCGAGGAAGGCTCCAAAGATGATACTCGTTTCCCGCAAGGGCGCAATACTTGATACCGGGGCCATCTGCATCGCCGTGAGCATCAGAATGTATCCCGCCGGAGAAACCAGACAAATAAAGAGAACCTTGTTACGGTGTTCGCGCCAGACATCTCCAATCTCCATACGATGTCTCCACAAGAGTGGAGAAAGCAATACTGTCCTTGAGGCACTGGCACTCCAGTCATAAAGCAAAGGAAGGATCGCAATGCTCACCATGATGCGTTTATCGAACGTGGTATACGTAGCAATAAGGAGCCCCGTTAAGAGGGCATAGCCAATGCCACGTCGCAAATGCTTTACGCCCTGCTTGAGAGCCGGCGCAGAAAGAACAAACATCCCCAATCCGATCAAGATCATGCCCAGAACTGCTCCCGGCGTGGGCGTCTCGTTAAAAAAGGACACCGCGCAGATCATCGTGAGGGCCGGACCCGTACCCCGAGCAAGTGGATAGACAACGGAAAGCTCGCCGTTCTTGTATCCACGCATCAGGAGCATGAAGTAAATGAGATGGATCATCGCTCCGATTGCGATAAAGAGCACGTCCTGTGCGTCCAGAACAGGCCTAAAGTAATACCATAGCGGAACCACCACCGGCAGGTATAGGATACTCGAGACAATTCCCGTCAAAAGGACGAAGGGGAAGCCCCCTCCCACCTTCTTTGCCTGAAGATTCCAGACAGCATGAATGATGGCGGAAGAGAGAACGAGAAGAACGGCGAAGATAGGCATCGTGCAAAGTCGTAATTTCGCAGGCTATGGCAGTATTCGAACCCCAAAAAATCATTTTCAGCATGGTGGGCGTAGGCAAGATCTACAAGCCCAATCGTCAAGTGCTGAGAGACATTTACCTCAGCTTCTATTATGGCGCCAAGATCGGTGTGTTGGGTCTTAACGGTGCGGGAAAGTCCACACTGATGAAGATCATCGCCGGACTCGATGAAGAGTACGTGGGCCAGATCACGAAGAACAAGGACGTCACCTTTGGCTACCTCTCGCAAGAGCCCGCACTCGATCCAACGAAGACTGTTCGCGAGATCGTTGAGGAAGGGGCTACTGAGGCTGTAGGCCTTCTGCGTGACTACAACGCCATCAGTGAAAAGTTTGCCGAGCCCGATGCAGACTTTGATAAGCTGCTGGATCAGCAAGCGAAACTTCAGGAGAAGATCGACGCTGCAGGAGCATGGGACATTGATTCCAAACTCGAGATGGCGATGGATGCTCTGCGCTGCCCGCCCCCTGACACTCTTGTAGGGGTGATCTCCGGTGGTGAAAAACGTCGCGTTGCTCTCGTGCGTCTGCTCTTGAAGAAACCCGATGTATTGCTTCTTGATGAGCCAACAAACCACCTCGATGCCGATAGTGTAGCATGGCTAGAACGTCACCTGCATGACTATGAGGGCACAGTGATTGCGGTAACGCACGACAGGTACTTCCTGGACAATGTTGCCGGTTGGATCCTTGAGCTTGATAATGGCGCAGGCATTCCCTACGAAGGCAATTACACCGCATGGCTAGAACAAAAAACGGCGCGCATGGCGTTGGAGGAAAAGCAAGAATCAAAACGTCAGAAAGCATTGAAAGAAGAGCTCGAATGGGTGCGCATGAATCCAAAGGGACGTCATGCAAAGAGTAAGGCTCGTATCTCAGCCTACGAAAAACTTCTTGGAGAAGAGAGCGTAAAGCGAAACGAAGAAATGGAGATCTTCATTCCTGTCGGACCGCGCCTTGGTGATCTCGTGATAGATGCCGCTGACATTTCAAAGGCATTCGGGGATCGCGTTCTTTACGAAAACCTAACGTTCTCGCTCCCTCCTGGCGGTATCATCGGCATCATCGGGCCCAACGGTGCAGGGAAGACAACGCTATTCAAAATGATCACAGACCAGCTCAAACCGGACAGTGGGAAATTCATCGTCGGCGAATCCGTAAAGCTTGGCTATATCGATCAAGACCGCCCGCTTGATCCGAAAAGATCGATTTGGGAAGAGATCAGTGACGGGCAGGACATTCTCATGATCGGAACACGAGAAGTCAATTCTCGGGCATACGTGTCGCGCTTTAATTTCAGCGGCAGCGATCAGCAAAAAAAGGTGGATCAAATCTCTGGCGGTGAGCGAAATCGCGTACACCTTGCCAAGATGTTAAAGGAAGGGGCTAATGTCCTCCTCTTGGATGAGCCAACAAACGACCTTGATGTAAACACCCTGCGAGCGCTCGAAGAAGCGCTACAAGGATTTGCAGGATGTGCCGTCGTAATCTCTCACGATCGCTGGTTCTTAGATCGTGTGGCAACGCATATCCTTGCTTTTGAAGGCGATAGTCAGGTTGTTTGGTTCGACGGGAACTACTCACAGTATGAAGAAGACAGACACAAGCGACTCGGAATTGAGGCAGACAGACCACATAGAATCACGTATCGTAAACTAATGCGCGACTGATATGATCAAAACACTCGTTGTACTTGCCCTATGCGCTCTTTCTTTAACAGCGCAGCAGATGCCACAGATACCGAATATGACGGCGCCTCCTGGGCACACTGTGAAGGTTGAATCTGTGACCACTAGGTATGATTTCTCGAAATTCAATCGCGAGATTTCCATGCCCATTGAGCCGTTCATTTGGAAGACGTCAGACGCCCCCAAGGGTAGCAAGGAAACAACGACCATAAAGCCTGCAACTAAGGTTGCTACGTCGCTCTGGACGTCGTGGGAATCGGTTCTGCCATCGTTTGGTCCGCCCTCTCGCAGGACAGCCCAAGCGTACTCTGGTGCTGACGGTGGAGTGATCATGTACTTCAAGTGGGATAAGCCCCTTCCGTCCGACGCTCGCAAAGCGATCTGCAGAGTTCTTTACAAGGCAGATGAAAAGCCAACCGGCAAGGACACAAACGATGAGGTGATCGTAACTGATGACTGGGTGATCGTCTGGTCCTTCCCCAAGCCCCTTTCAAAGATTAAAGAAGCCCATCAGAAGCATACGTTCGAAGTTGTTGGCAACGAAGCCCAGAAGTGGATGCAGGCTAATCCTGAAAAGGCAAAAAAATATCAGCAAACGCCTACGAAATGATGTCATCGTAACGTTCAGACAATTAATTTGTCATTGTTGGTTGTGTCACGAATTGGAGTGAGGATATGATCCTCCTATCAACATTTGAGAATGAGATGGAAGCGCAGCTCCTTGCATCACAATTGCGCGAAGCGGGTGTTGACCATAAGATCGAAGAAGATAAGACTGATGGGTTTCAGTTGTTCGTCTTCGAAGATGATCTTGATGAAGCCAAGGAGATCCTCGAGGCTCGTGCTTCTTCGGACGATGACTTTATCGTTGACCTCGGTGGCGATGATCTCGATCTTGATGACTTCGCTGACGTGTAGCGTACAGTCAACTGCACTCGATAAATCAAAAAGGGTAGCGCTTCTGATGCAGCGCTACCCTTTTGTCTTGTAGTAATGTACAGCTAAACTCCGGCAGCAATCACTTCGTCATTGCCTTTCGCACCTTTTCGTCTACACTGTCGGCGAACTGTTTGAAATTATCTTCGAAGAGCTGCACGAGATGCGATGCTTGCTTATCATAATCGGCGGTGTCTTTCCACGTGTTGCGTGGGTTGAGTACCTCGGCAGGAACATCAGGGCACAACGTGGGAATGCTAAGGTTGAAGAATGCGTCCTTCACAAACTCAACGTTGTTAAGCTGGCCAGTGAGCGCCGCGCGCAACATGGCACGTGTGTACTTGATCTTCATGCGATGACCAACACCATACGGACCGCCACTCCAACCAGTGTTTACCAGCCACACTTGAGAACCGTGCGTGTTGATCTTATCGCGCAGGAGGTTCGCATATACGCTTGGATGATGCACCATGAAGGGGGCACCAAAACACGTAGAGAACGTGGCTGATGGTTCCTTCACTCCGGCTTCTGTACCTGCAACCTTTGCAGTGTAACCACTCAGGAAGTGATACATGGCTTGTTCAGGTGTGAGCTTAGAGATCGGAGGCATAACGCCAAATGCGTCTGCTGTAAGGAAAACAATCGTCTTAGGGTGACCGCCCTTGTTGCCAGGAGCGATGTTCGGAATGTTCTCACGCGTGTACGATGCACGGGTGTTCTCGGTATGCAGCTGCGAGTCGAGATCGATCACTCGTGTCTCTTCATCGATATCTACGTTCTCGAGAATCGTACCAAATGTTCGTGTCAGGTTGAAGATGATCGGTTCTGCTTCTGCATTGAGGTTGATAACCTTTGCGTAGCAGCCCCCTTCATAATTGAACACACCATCGTCACTCCATCCGTGCTCATCATCGCCAATAAGTGCGCGTTCAGGATCCGTGGAGAGGGTCGTCTTGCCTGTGCCTGAGAGTCCAAAGAACAATGCTGTATCCCCGTCCTTGCCGATGTTCGACGAACAGTGCATGGACATCACGCCAAGCTTTGGCATGAGGTAGTTGAGAGCAGTAAAGATCACTTTTTTGTTTTCGCCTGCGTAGGAAGTGCCGCCGATGAGAATGAGTTTTTGCTCAAAGCTGAGTATGATGAATACTTCGCTGAGCGTTCCGTCTATCTCAGGAATGGATTTGAATCCGGGAGCGGTGACCACTGTGAAGCCGGGTACAAAGTTCTCGAGCTGCTTTTCGGTGGGCTTGATGAACATGTTCTGAACAAAGAGAGAATGATATGCCTCTTCTTGTATGAATCGAACAGGGAGCGAATACTTATCATCCGATCCGGCGATCAGATCTTGGACGTAGACATCACGGCCCTGCAGATATGCAAAGACCCTCGTCTTCAGTGCATTGAATTTTTCTGTTGAGAAAGGCTTGTTCACCTTGCCCCACCAAACATCGCCCTTGCTTCCGTCCTCTTCTACCACGAACTTGTCGTTTGCACGACGTCCGGTATAGGGAACAGAATTCACACAAAGCGCTCCATGTTCGGAAAGAATGCCTTCCTCATACATCAAAGCTTGTTCATACAGCTCCGGTGCGGTGAGGTTGTAGTTGATGTCGCCGAGATTGTGAATGCCCATTGCTCTGAGCTGTTTGCTAACGGCGTCGACTCCCATACTCATGACTGTTCCCAATTGAATTTAATCGGATGGTATTGTCACAAATATCGTGGTTTTCGATGACGCAATCGATGATAAGAGAACCATCATGATTCCAGAGCATGCTGTATTTCTTTCTGGCGACGCGGTAGTCTCGCTCGTAGAATCAGTTATGGAGCGGCTGGAAGGGGCTGGCGGTGGCGCTACCCCGGTTCTGGTCGAGTCACTTCGACGTTCTCTTGGCTCGGCTGAGATGGTGCCGGTGCCTCTCCTGATAGATCTCGCGCTCGGAACTCTTAGAGCTGAGCGACTTGGAAAACGGGAACGCGGTTGGCTTTTCACGGAACGGATGGCAGAACAGTGCACTCATCCGGTGATTGCCTCTCATCACGCGCAAGCCTTTATCGGATGTAACCACGTTCTTGAAATCTGCACTGGAGCTGGGATTGACACGGCAGCACTGTCACGCACCGTACCCTATGTCACAACACTTGAGTCGGATTCCACTATTGTCGAGGTCACGCGGGGCAACCTCCGCCGATCCGAAATACGTAATGTAACCGTAGTGGCCTCTGCGTGGCCCGTAGAAGCATTGACAGACCTTGAAGCGTTCGATGGTGTATGGGCCGACCCATCGCGGCGGACAGAGCGCGGACGAAAGAGATCCGGGACAGATTACCAGCCGCCCCTCGCGAGCATCCCACATGCAAATGTGGTCGGAATAAAGGTTGGCCCCGGAGATAGCATTGAGCCCTCCGGTTTCGTGAGCGAGTACATCGGTTTTGGCAAGGAGTGTAGGGAACGGGTGTTGTGGAAATCCGAACACATGACCGTGCACACGGTGTCACTCATTGACAAAAAAGTATCATGGTCGCGTAGTTCTGAGGTGTCCCCTCTGATTGTTCCCACGGCAGCCTACCTCATCGAACCGCACAATGCCATTATCGCTAGCGGTGATGTTGGGACTTTTTTTGCCGAAATCGGGGCGGGTGTATTCGATGCAATGATCGCATATGGAGCGTTGAACGAGGAGCCCCCTGCTTCACCATGGTACAAGCGTTATAAGGTGGCTAAGATTGATCAAGGAGTTTCTGTGCGACGCATCCAAGAATCAATACGAGAATTGGGATGGGGCTCAACAACCATCTTCAAGAAGCGGGGTTGGGAAAACGACCCGGAGGACCTTCGCCGTGCGTTATCGTTCGCCAGCGGAGGGCCTCCGGGTGTGGTTATCGTCATGCGTGTCGGAAACGGCCATCAGACCGTTTATGCTACTTCCGTAGCGAGTCGCGAATCTCTGTGAGGAGCTTCACCTCGTCCGAAGGCTCGGCCGGAGCAGCAGGCGCTTCTACCTGCTTGCGCTTCATGGCATTTACAGCCTTCACAACTAGAAACATTACAAAGGCAATGATCAAGAAGTTGAGGACTACCTGGAAGAACTTCCCCCACATGATCATTACAGCGCCCTTGCCATCAGGTCCGGCCGCCTTAAGCGTTGTTGCAATGTCGGTGAAGTTGATGCCGCCAAGGATCATGCCGATCGGGGGCATTACTACGTCGTTCACCAGCGATGCCGTGATCGCGCCAAAAGCACCGCCTATTATCACACCGATGGCAAGGTCAATGACATTGCCTTTGGAGATGAATTCTTTGAACTCGGAGATCATGCTCATGGGCGCATCCTGAAAATGTTGAGAATCTGTTCTGAGCGAATGTACTACTTCGCTTCTGATTCTCTACACCCACAGCTCTGCACAAGTTCCTGACGCAATGCCGCGCGTTGGTCAGCAGTCATTTCTGCACACCGCTTGGCAACACTACTGCCATCAGTTGCGTTAAACGAACGGCTTGGAGAGAATGCTACGCCGGCTCTACCATACTTCACTGCGAAAACGACTACATAGGCAAATGCGGTTATTCCAGTGCCCTCGAGGAAGGTGAGATGGTGCTCATTACCCATGGAATCGTGCAGCAACCCATTCCAAATCACCGCTACAATTACCCCATTACATACCAACAGCCCGCCGATGCCAAGGAGATACATCATCGTGCGGGCTGTTTTTGTCGTCAATAGCGACATAGAAGGGGCTTTTTAATCGTTCACGTTGTCGTATAGCTCCTGAAGCTTCTTGCGAAGGTACAGTACAGCATAACGTTTGCGTGCAAGGAGGGTGTTAATATTAACACCTGTTTCCTCAGACATCTCTCTAAACGATACACCCTCGAATTCATTTTTAACGAAGACCCATTTTTGTTCTTCTGGGAGCTCTTCGAGACCTTCAACCACCGCTTCCCAGATCGTTTTACGGACGAGGTCGCTCTCCGGATTGTAGGAGAAATCTCCTAGAAACCGCTCCACGTGGTCCATTCCCTCGTCTTTTTGCTCGGTGGTACCAAGGTCTGCAAAGCTGTCTGTGCGCTTTTTGCGGTATGAGTCGATGATCCTGTTGCGAACGGATGTAAACACCCATGAGGCTAGGTTATCGATAGGCTTATTGACGTCTCTAGAAGCCGCTAGGACGTTCGTGAACACATCCTGGAGGATGTCTTCTGCTTCTTCTTGGTTGCGGATGCGTTGCCGGATGAATCCGAGATACTTCTTCCGGTCTGTGCGGAAAAGTTGTTCGATCTGCAGTGCGAGATCCATAGTACTACTACCTTCTGTGGTGATTCCACTTCTTGTCCAACGAGGACTTGGCGTGATGCCCGTCTTGCGACGGAAGTCTATTGCCTTCATGACAGCTCCAACTACGTGTATGTAAAGAGTTCTGCCGATATGTCATATCGACTGAAAAAACGACGTAGCAGTTATGTCATTATGTCCTGTGTTGGTGACCGGTGAGGTCAAGAAAGAGGTAGTGGTATTTCTATGCCAAACTTTCGTGTGTTGGAGATCGCTGAATCGTAACCGGCATCGGCGTGACGCAAAATGCCCATTAAAGGATCGTAAGTCAACACCCGTGCCAACTTTTCTTCGGCCTGAGATGTTCCATCTGCAACGACTACCATTCCGGCATGAAGTGACAACCCCATGCCAACGCCGCCACCATGATGAAGGGAAACCCACGTTGCGCCACCCACGGCATTGAGTGCAAAATTGAGATACACCCAGTCCGCTATAGCATCAGAACCATCTTTCATCGATTCGGTTTCACGATGGGGCGAGGCAACGCTCCCACAATCGAGGTGATCTCGGCCTATCACTATGGGAGCACTGACCTTACCGCTACGGACCAAATCATTAAATAATTTTCCGGCCTTGGCACGATCGCCGAATCCGAGCCAGCAGATTCTGGCAGGTAGCCCTTGGAACCCAATGTGCTTTTGGGCTTCATGAATCCATTTATGCAGTCCGGCATTCTCAGGAAAGAGATTCATGATCGCTTCATCGGTCACGCGAATGTCTTCAGGATCACCAGAAAGTGCCACCCATCGGAAGGGCCCCTTACCGTCACAAAACAGCTCGCGCACAAATGCGGGAACAAAGCCGGGGAAGTCAAACGCATTGGCAACGCCGTCAAAATCCCGTGCGACGCCACGAATGTTGTTGCCGTAGTCGAAGGTAACAGCACCATGTTGCTGAAATGCCAGCATTGCTCTCACGTGCGCACCGATACTTGAGTATGCTCGACGCAGATACTCATCTGGATCGGCAATTCTCAAAGCATCTGCGTCCTTCTTTGACAGTCCAGCCGGGTAATAGCCGTTGAGCGGATCATGCGCAGAGGTCTGGTCTGTTACAACGTCAGGTATGATGCCGCGCTCTACAAGAGTCGGCAGGATCTCAGCTGCGTTTCCAACAAGTCCAATCGAGATCGGCTCTTTCTTCTCTTGATAATCTCGGATAACTGCTAACGCCTCGTCGAGATCGTGCATTTTCCGATCGCAATAACCATCACGTATCCGTTTATCGATCCGCTCTTCATCGATCTCAATACATAGTGCTGCGGCACCAGCAATGGTTGCGGCAAGGGGCTGAGCACCACCCATACCACCGAGGCCAGCGGTCAGCAAAAATCTACCGTTGAGTGTGCCACCAAAGTGCTGTCGGGCGCATTCCGCAAACGTCTCATACGTGCCTTGCACAATGCCCTGCGTGCCGATGTAGATCCAGGAGCCGGCGGTCATCTGACCATACATGATCAGTCCCAATGCATCGAGCCTGCGAAACTCATCCCACGTTGCCCATTTGGGAACGAGATTCGAGTTCGCAATGATCACCCGTGGAGCCCCCTCATGAGTCTTTACCACACCAACGGGCTTACCGCTCTGTACTAACAGCGTTTCGTCGATGTCCATCGCGCGAAGACAGGACAGGATGGCATCGAAGCTCTCCCAATTTCGAGCGGCCTTGCCGAGTCCACCGTAAACAATGAGCTCATCGGGTTTCTCCGCATTCTCTGGGTCGAGGTTGTTTTGAATCATACGGTAGGCTGCTTCGATCTGCCAATTCTTG
>JAPLFN010000104.1:0-45074 GCA_026390655.1 Candidatus Kapaibacterium sp. | reverse complement strand
TTCATGATGCAAATATGCTAATATGCTAGTGTGCTAATATGCTAGTGTGCTAATGTGCTAATGTGCTAATGTGCTAATGTGCTAGTGTGCTAATGTGCTAGTGTGCTAATGTGCTAGTGTGCTAGTGTGCTAATGGGGGAGTATGAAGTTTACAAGTGCGTCAACGTGGGATGGCAGGAATAACGTTCCCTTAATGGGTCTGTATGTGATCACGTTTCTTGTATCGTGGTTATACACGTTCATTTTCACATCAGACACCTCCAATTGGATCATTGAGAACATACTGACGGTTGGCTTTATCGCTCTGCTGGTTCTCGGTCGCAGGCGATTCGCGTTCAGTGATCTTAGCTATGCACTGGCGTTTGTGTACATCATGTTGCACATCTTTGGCGCTCAACACACCTATGCAGAAACGCCAATCGGATATTGGATCAAGGAGGCACTGGGCTTGGAGCGCAATCCATACGACCGGATCGTTCACTTTAGCTTTGGGTTCCTTCTTGCCTATCCGATGCGGGACTACTTCCGGAATAAAATGCAATGGCCCAACTGGGTTTGTTGGGTACTTCCTATTGAGATCACGTTGTCCTTCAGCGGCATGTATGAACTTGTTGAATATGGCGTTGCGGATATATTCTTTCCGAAGCTCGGAACGAACTACCTCGGTACACAGGGCGACCCATGGGATGCACAGAAAGATATGTCTATGGCTTTTGGAGGAGCAATTCTCTCAATGCTGATGGTGTCAGTTTGTAAACGTCTGTTTCAGAGAAACGTTGCGTGATCAACAAGAGCAAACTCCATCCGATCGCGACAGACGATCTTGTTCGTCTAGGGTGCATTGATGCCGACGGTGGCTACGTGCTTCCTGGGGCGTATGCTCGCGAGTGCAAGGCGTTGCTCTCACTCGGACTAGGTGATAACTGGACATTCGATCTCGATGTCCTCAAACAGAACCCGTCAGTGAAGATCATCGGCGTTGATCATACAATCAGTCCTTGGCATTATTTCGGCGTCGTGATTCGATCTGGCATTAAGAAGCAGTTGTATTCAATTCTTCGCAACACGGCCAAAAGGTTGCTTCACTCTTCTCGTCTCGAACATGCACTCGACTACTTCCGACTCTTCACTCAGCCAAGAGAACATCTTCATTTGATGGTATCCGGCAACGAGGGCAAGGGGCGGATCACGATAGACTCGTTGATGCGATTGGTAGACGTTAATGAACCGCACGCTGTTCTTGTCAAGATGGACATCGAAGGAAGTGAATATGAAGTGATCGAACCGATCGTTGCACATGCGGATCGAATTGGCGTTTTTGTTGTTGAATTTCACGATGTAGTGGAGCGATCACGAGAATTCAACGCCGCTATCGAGTTACTGCTTTCGCAATTTCACATATTCCATATTCATGGCAATAACTGCAGTCCATATGATCATGAAGCAGACTTTCCGGAAGTAGTGGAGATCACCTTTGTGAACTCGGCGTTGATCGAACGAGAACCCCAACCATCAGTGCACCGCTATCCGAGGCCTGGACTTGATGTTCCTAATTCACCGGACAAGGCCGATTACGTATTGAACTTTTCATAGTCGAAGAATTACATCACCATTATTGTACGGAGAAGTATCATGGCATTCGATCCAAAGGCAATTGGAAAACAACTTGTTTCTGTTGGTGACAAGCAGGTTTCAACGGGAAAGAACCTTGAGAGCGTTGCCAAGGAACTGCAATCTGTTGCAGGCGCACTAGGTGAAAGAGGCTTAGCCACGTCGCTTACGTCTGTAGAGACGGGAACGCGCTCTACGCGCGAGCTTATGCTACCTATTGTGAGCTTACTTCGGTCGGTAGCTACGGGACTCGATGGAGTGAGAACACCCACTGTTGATTTCTCTCGATCTTCCTTTGACATACCCGTGATCGGCAAGGTTCAATTGGTAACTGGTATCACTGTTGGTTCAACACGGCCGTTGCGAGATATCGCAAAGAACATAAAGGACACGGCAGAGAACATTAACAACGTGGCCAAAGCTCTGAAGGTAATCGCTGACGGTGTTCGTGACACACAAAAACAACTACCAGTTGTTAAGGCGAATCTCTTGAATTCTGCAGCCGCTATTTCGCAAGGTGGTAAGGATCTTCAGACGTCCGGTGCATTGATCAAGCAGACCGGCACACTGTTTCAAGTGTAGGTGATCAGCCCCCTACCTGCTTTTGGATCTCTGCCATTGTTGCAGCACTGAGGTTCTTACTCTCGAAGATCGCGCGAAGCATATCCCACGTATAAATGCCAGTATCATGCCCGTCTTTCCATGAAGCCTGCACTCCGTAATTACCGACGGGTGTAAGAGCTTTGAGCTCATTCATTCCGGGCTGGAAGGTTTTCATGCCTATGAACACGGTCTGACCCATGATCTCCTCGCCTGTGCAATGAGCGCAGGGGCATGCGTCACGAAGATCGGATAGGAGGATGCTTGAGACAAGACCATCGCTCCATGTGGAGCTAAGGACAACGTCGTTCGTGCGTTTTAAGGAAAGGGGGCGATGCATCACGCAAAATTCACCAATTTCCCTCCATAATCACGTGAGGAACTATGCGTTTATTGATTTACATCGTCATCGCGGCCGTGATGTGCACTGTAGCACGTGGACAGCAACAGATTCCGAATGCAGGTCTAGAGGAGTGGACGCTCTTTAAAGGTTCCGGCGTGTACAAGGATTACGAAGAGCCGAAAGAAGGCTGGACGTCTGGCAACGGTGTGATCCATGTTGCCCCGGGCTCGGATCCAGTATGCGAGAAAGTAACAAATGCTCATAGCGGAACCTATGCGGCAAAGCTCACAACGAGGTCCATCTTTGGACAGATCGCTTCGGGCTCGCTTTTTCTTGGAACGTTTGCACTCGATTTTGCCAACCCCGCTTCGAGTGCTCATAGGGGTATCCCGTATTCCGGCGCAACACCTATTGCATTTCGTGGCTACTACATCTTTCGGCCTGTGAATGGAGACTCGGCTGCCATCTATGCGATGTTTACGCGATGGGACGGCACTAAGCGCGTGCTTCTTGGTGAGGCGCGTCGCCTGATCAAAACTGAGACTGCAGCATGGAAAGAGTTTTCCGTGGAGGTTCCTAGTTTCGATCAGCTGCCAGATTCAATGTCTGTTGTTGCAGCATCAAGTGCCGCCGGCGAAAATTTCAAAGGAAGTGTTGGATCAACGTTGTTGGTAGATGACTTTTCATTCTCATGGGGCACATCAGATGTGAATGAAGTTGCGGGCCTACAGGCAATACGGGTGTTTGCCTCATCAGCAATTGTTCCTCCACATGTGAATGCAACGAACATTTCGGCGATCGATCTACTCGGTAGGATGATCGATCTTCCCGCGCCTGATGATGCAGGGCGCGTGGATTTGAGTTCATGTAGCACTGGATTTTGGTTCATCGTTGCAACTGATCGCGCCGGGAAAGTAGTGGCGCACTCGCATGGTGACTTCTTACGATGAGGGCTGTATTAACAATCCTGCTTCTTGTAGGTTGTGTACACAACGTTGTTAGTCAGGACTCCAACCAGGCTCGCGCTGTCTCCCTAAACGCGCGCATGGGCGCGTGTATAGGAGCTCCTATTCCGGTAGGAGACATTCCAGCAGGGTCGAGCGGATCCCCACGTCCTGGATTTGTAGCGGGACTCACCATTGATGTTCCACTATCGCAACAATGGTCGGTTAGCATCGAACCACAATTCGTGCATTATGATGCAACATTTATCACGCCCCTTGTAGATCAACCATACATCGATAAGATAGCAGTTACTACGCCGGATGGCTCAACGACCATCCTTGAAGTTTCTACGACGTTCACAGGTGAGGCCACCGGTGAATTCTCCACGGACTATATACAGGTCCCTGTTCTGGCAAGACTGCAGACATCAACCAATTGGAGTGTTTTGGCAGGGGGCTACCTTGGCTGGATGGTACAAACAAAAAGTAACGCAACGGGTGTTGGAACAGTGGGGATTCGCCCTGAGGTGGTGACCCGAAATCTCGAGTTTGGCGACCGTATGCAGGGCTTTGACGTCGGGCTTCAACTCGGAGGCCAGGTGCAGATTTATGAAGACCTGCAGGTGGCCTTGCGTGGGGTCTATGGGCTTACAAGCATCTTCAGTCCTGACTTTGCAACCGTTGACAGAACGGTGCAGAACATCTTTCTTCACCTCACAGTTGGTTTTAGATTGATGTAGATTTGTGCTTCGTTTTGCAACTAGACACCGTAGGTATCGCATGTCATCCCGCTATAAGAGCTTTGTTTCCGTTGAAGATCTCGATTCACATGTTGGCCAAGAGGTCACACTCAACGGCTGGGTGTATGACAAAACAGAAAAAGGCAAACTCGTCTTTATCAAGCTGCGCGACGGTAGCGGTACAGTCCAATGCGTTCTGTTCAAGCCAAATGTTTCTGATGAGATCGCAGGCCTTGCGCAATCGCTTACGCAAGAATCTAGCGTCTCGATAACAGGTACGGTGCGCAAGGAAGAGCGCTCTCCTACTGGTGTTGAGCTGGATGTTACAAACGTGAAGGTGTGGCAGATCTCAAAAGATTATCCGATCTCACCAAAGGATCATGGCGTTGAGTTCCTGATGGAGCACCGTCACCTATGGCTTCGTTCGGCACGTCAGCATGCTATCATGCGTGTACGCTCTGTGGTTGTGAAGGCTATCCGCGACTTCTTTGACGGCAACGGTTTCCGTTTGATGGATTCTCCGATCTTCACGCCGAATGCATGCGAAGGAACGTCCACGTTGTTCGAAACGCAGTACTTTGATCTCGGCAAGGCTTATCTCACACAGTCAGGTCAGCTCTATGCCGAAGCCAGTGCTATGGCTCTGGGTAAGGTCTACACCTTTGGTCCTACATTTCGTGCAGAAAAATCGAAGACACGGCGCCACTTGACTGAGTTCTGGATGGTAGAACCAGAGATGGCATACTTTGATCTTAATGACGACATGGATCTTGCGGAAGACCTTGTTGAATACATCGTACAATGCGTGTTACGTGCGTGTCCAAAGGAGTTGGCTACGCTCGGACGCGACGTTTCCAAACTCGAGGCCGTGCGTCGCCCCTTTTATCGCATGTCCTACACAGAAGCAGTCGAGTGGCTCAACAAAAACGATGTACAACTCAATCGTAAGCAACCAGACGGATCGGAGATCCAAGTGGACTTTCCGTGGGGCGAAGATTTTGGAGCCCCTCAAGAAGAAGCGATCATGCAGCAGTTTGATAAGCCATGCATCATTCATCGCTACCCTACAGAAGTAAAAGCTTTCTATATGAAGCGAGATCCTGCCGACACAAAGGTTGCGTTGGCTATGGATATGCTAGCTCCGGAGGGGGCTGGCGAGATCATCGGCGGTTCACAACGCGAAGATGATCATGACCTTTTGCTAGAGCGGATCCTCCACGAAAACCTTTCGCAACAGGACTTCCAGTGGTACCTCGATCTACGGAAGTATGGCTCCGTTCCACACGCCGGCTTTGGACTTGGACTCGAGCGTACTGTCAAATGGATAACCGGTGCAGATCACATCCGCGAAGTTATTCCCTTCCCACGGATGATCTATAGGATCATGCCGTAAGCGGGCACAACTTTTTACTGCACCATCTTTCGCAGTTCGGATATCGGTACTGCCCTGTCGTTCGCAACGCGTTCCATGATCTCCTTGAACTCCGGGAAGTTCGTTAGGACGTGATCGAAGGCTGTGGCATCGAGAACGTATAGATCACAGTACTCCACTGCCTGTATGCTGGCGCCACGTCGGCGCTTTTCAAGGAGGGCCATTTCACCAAAGAAGTCGCCTTGTTGTAGTGTTCCAATCTTGGTTCCGTTCCCCGCAAAGACGTCTACACTCCCACTACTTATGAAGTACATGTATCGTGCGCGGTCACCAAAACGGAATACAAACTCGCCTGGCGTAACAACAATCGGCCGAAGTGAATCGGCCACTTCCCGAAGAAAACTATCACTCGAATCACGGAAGAATGGCACTCGCTCAATGACCTCCTTCCTCAGGAACATCGAAACTTCGGAACGCAACCCCCACGGGAGCATATCGAGCATATACGTTTCATCATACGTAACCTTACGTTCCCACATGTATCCGAGATAGTCGAGTATTCGATTCTTCAGATTCTGAGGAACGCTGTGATGCTGGATGAAGGACGTTGCTTGGTCCATCGTTCGCACGTGCTGGGAATGTAATGGATCGATCGTGTTGAACAACGAAGCGATGTTTCCAACGAGGTAGGCGAACAAGACATATCCTACAAGCATCACGACCGTTGCGTAAGCCATTTGAGAGTCCGTTTCAGGTGTGATATCTCCATACCCCACTGTACACATCGTTGTCACAGTCCAATAAATAGATCTGAGATACTGCTGATCCGTTACCTGCTCTCCATGAGAACGTAAAACGAGCCATCCGCAGGCAACCACATGAATGGCAATGACGAGGATGTATGCAAACTGAACGAAGCGTACGACATTTCCGCCACGAATGAGCTGCATTCGCCACTGCGTTAGCCCTGCGAACACAGGGATGATCTTTACAATCACCAACAAGGCCAGCGGTGAATGTCCTGTGAAGAGTAAAACAGGCAGAGCAGCCACTATGTCGAATGGAAGCAGCGTTCTCACATAGCGTTTTGCAATCTCCGGACCCCGTCGCGCATTGGCGCGATACTTTACAATGGGGTCTACGATGAATACGAGCATCACGGCAAACTGACTGAGATACCAAGGAAGATCAGGCTGGCTGTGGAAGGCCAGTAGTGCAGGAATGCGGAATGCAATAAGAAGCGCTGAGGCAGCTACAAGAAGCATCCACGCAACTTCTCGCCTGCGAAACACGTTCCTTTGGTAAATTCGGGATTCGACCATGGTCGAAATCTACTACAAGCACAATTAACTCTGGTCATAATCGACCTGTCACTCATGATGACTCAGCAAACACTCGCAACCGGTGCAGAACATATAGAGTGGAATCTTACAGATCTCTACGCTTCAACCGATGAATCTGGATTGGGCGGTGATCTCCGTACCATCGACAAAAGATCTCAGGACTTCCGCGCAAAATGGAACGGACGACTGGGAGATCTACAGATCTCTGAGTTCATGGTCATGGTCGCTGAATATGAGAGCCTAGTAGAGACCTTTGGTCGAATGGGTTCCTACACCAACCTTGTCTGGTCTACTGATTCTGCAAATGTTGAAGCAGCACGTCTTATGCAGACCGTCAGGGAGGTGTCGTCCCGTGCATCCAGCAATCTGATCTTCCTCGGTGTGCAACTCGCCCAACTCCCGGAATCACGTCTTCGAGAACTTCTTGAGGCCCCCGAACTTGCCTCTAGAAAACACTGGTTAGAAGGCGTCATTGAGTCGAAACCGTATACACTGGACGAGGATGTAGAGAGGGCACTAGCAGCAAAGTCGATCACATCTCGTTCTTCGTGGGTGAGACTTCATGATGAGGTTTCCAACGCTCAGACGTTCCAATACAATGGACGAGAGCTCACGATCTCCGAGATCACGCGACTAGGTTATGACAAGGACCGAGCAGTTCGTAAGGCCGGAAGCCAAGCTTTCATAGCGGGTCTCGTTCCCGATGCGAAGATGCATGCATTCGTATTCAATACAGTTATAGCTGACTGCGAATCCAACGATCGCCTTCATGGTTTTCCAACATGGGTGTCTAGCCGAAACCTAGAGAATGAGGTTTCCGACGAGTCGGTACAGACTCTCGTTGACACAGTAGTGGGTCGCTATGATCTCGTTCGTCGCTTCTATGGTGTCAAACAACGTCTTCTTGGCCTCTCAACCTTCCACGATTACGACCGTAATGCAACTGTGGGCGCAGAAACGGCTAACGTGTCGTGGGACCAGGCGCGCGATATCGTTCTGGATGCATACACATCATTCGACCCTCAGGCCGGTGCTATTGCTAAGATGTTCTTCGACAAGAATTGGATCCATGCCCCTACCCGTAAGGGTAAGAGGTCGGGTGCGTACAGTGCCGGCACAATTGCATCTGTGCACCCTTACGTGTTCATGAATTACACCGGTACTACTCGCGATGTTCAGACACTGGCGCACGAACTAGGACACGGAATTCATCAGTACCTCTCGCGTCAGCAAGGCCCCCTACTCATGCATACACCGCTAACGATAGCGGAAACAGCAAGTGTTTTTGGTGAGATGATCACGTTCAGAAAGTTGTACGAAGGTGCCACTACAGACTCAGAGAGACTGTCTCTCGTGATGTCGAAGCTCGATGGCATGATCGCTACGGTCTTCCGCCAGATCGCTCTTAACCGCTTTGAAGATGCTATGCACACAACGCGTAGGGCTGAAGGAGAGTTAAGTGTTGAGCAGATCAACGCCATTTGGTTAAAGACTCAACGTGAGCAGTTCGGAGATTCTATAATTGTATCACCAGGCGCCGAACTTACGTGGACATACATCTCACACTTCATTCATACGCCGGGTTATGTCTACGCGTATGCGTTTGGTGAGTTACTTGTCTTGGCGCTGTACGAGATCTACAAAAAAGATCCGGCTGACTTTACACCAAAGTACATGACCCTACTAGCCTCGGGTGGATCAAAGAGTCCAAAGGATCTGCTTGAGCCATTTGGTATTGATATCAATGACCCTTCATTCTGGAATACGGGGCTCAACTTTATCGAAAGATTCATCACCGAAGCGGAGCGTCTAGCCGCACCCGTGCCTTCCGCGCAAGCGTAAGAACAGCGTCAACGTATGATTGGCTGTTGTTGTAGTGATACACAGCAGCACGTTGTTGTGAAAGAGATTCGCCCCAGCCGTTACTCTTAAGGTAGTTCGCGACACTATAGATGGCATCATCGAGATCATTTAGATCGATGATGCCATTCCCGTCTCCGTCAACTGCCCACGAAAGATAGGATGATGGGATGAACTGTGTCATTCCAAACGCGCCTGCCCAAGAGCCATATAACTGAACCGTATTCATTGTACCTCTGCGTTCAATTGCGCTGAGAGCCTTAAGCTGCTCGGCCGCCCACAGAACCTTCCTTGCTGCCTTGCGCTCTACTACGGCGTAAACACTATCGAGTTTGGTAGAGTCCAGCCCCATACTTGTCATAACGGCACCAGTATTCTGAACGAGAAACTCGGGCTCGCACGACAGTAAAATGCTCAAATAGACACTCGGTACGTGGTACTTGCCCAAGACCGTACCGTGTTTTGACTCTACCCAAAGGAGCGACGCAATGACGTCGGGGGACACACCATAGAGTGAGTCCACACGCACGAGAATCGAGTCGTGCTCCTCCACGAACACCCGTACCTTTCGTATCCCCAACTCATTGTGATTGTGTGTATAATCCGTCTTCTGCGCGTAGTTTGTGACGTTGATGCGAACAAATCGATCGTTGAATTCTGTTTGTGATGTTCGTAGCAGCAATGCAACAAACGCTGAGTCAACCCCCTGTTCCCTCGCTATTCGTGCAGCACGGGAGAGATGCGTTAAGCCGATTTCAGGAGATGGCACAAGGTCGTCTCCCTGAACACTTAATGCGTGGTTGTTGACGGGAACCACCATTGCACTTGCGAGCAAGACCATGGTGGTTGCCGATTGTATGAGAGTTATCAAGGACATGTCATGTGCAAACTACCGATCGTTATCTACATCTTCCTTGTGTATACATTGAATATTTGTGTAGCGCAACCGAAGATAGGAATTCAAAACGAGGTCGATTGGGGCGTTGTGACGCCTTCCGGTCCTCTTACTGAAAAGCAGACGGTGAAGGCACGTGTGCCTGTTAAAAATCTCGGCGATAGTGTTCTCATTATCTCAAATGTCCGCGTTCAGTGCGGATGCACATCTGCGCCTATTGAAAGAGATACGCTAGCACCCGGAGAGGAGACGTCAATCAATATCACGTTGAGTCTACCTACCGGCAGTGGCTCCCTTGCAAAGTATGTCACCGTTTTTTCGAATGACCCTAGTGGTGCGCACGTGCTTCGTTTAAAAGCAGAAGTTCAACGTCCAATCCAGCTGGCCTCAAGCTTCTTAGCTTTTGATCGCGGTGGAGTAGGTCAGGAGACGAAGGCAGTGATCAATGTAACCGTGAACGCCGACACCTCCGTGACCATCGTTGCCTCTACTGCGTCGGTAGGGCTACAGGTTGTGACACCGATGCCGTTGGTGCTAACGAAGGGCAAGTCGGCTGATATCGTCTTCCGATATATACCGATTAAGCCTGGACCATTTCAGGTTGAGGCAGTTCTTTCCACAACGATACCGGGTTACGAGCGGATCGAACTCAGTGGGTATGGGGCTGTGCAGGCGGACCCGTCGAAGCCCTGACGCGCTCAAAGAACACAAAGCCCCCTTCTTCGCGAATGACTCGGAGATGAGAGTGCGCGCGCCAAGGCGCTGCGTCACTGATCTTCGCGACGAAATATGCGGGTCTGTCTATCTCACCATCCAGTAGCCAAGGCTCCCAAGCATCAGCAGGCATGTTTCGTGCGGCACTACTGAGATACTGAGGCTTGCCTGAATAGAAAAGATGCGCATAGCTCTTCATGGTAAGGGGCTTCACATACACGTCTTTTCCATGCAGCGACTCGTAGAAGTCAACCGCAGCTCCTTGCGTGTACGGTTCAATGCGAGGCAGTACGAAAGGAAGATAGAGCGAGATAAAGACCATCACGCTGCCGAAGAGCACGACAATAGATTGAAAACGCAATGTTCTTCGTTGGAGATACCAAGCTGCTACGAGACCAACAATGAGCACAACAGAGATGTATGGCTCCACGCCTGACCAGCTTACATCGCGGAGAATCGCGGCACGCAGATATTGGTCTCTAAATGTAGGCAACCTCAGTAGCCATTCGCGGTGCATGAACGCCCATGGAACGAGAAACGCCAGTGCGCTTAGGGGAATTGCGATGGAAAAGAGAGCCGATGTGCGAAACCATCGCCACGTGGCCCGATTGGTGATCCATCGTTCGATGGCAACCCCCGCTATGTAGGTCATCGGAAGGTAGGTCATCGAACTATAGTGAACGATCTTGGTTTTCACGAGCGAGAAAAGCACAAGAACAACAAAGAACAGCACAGTCATCCATACACGCATTACGCGGTGGCTGTTTTCTTCATCAGGCTGAGATCGCAATCCGCTAAAGAAAAAGATGGACGCCGGGTAACATCCGATGAGCAACACTACGCTGTGATAGTACCAAGGCTGCTCGTGCCCAGCATCGCCAGTTGTGAGAAGTCGCACTTGGTAGGCGAGATTCTCCATGATGAAGGTTGGTCCGTTCTGGATGTAGTCAACAACGAACCAGACAGAGCCGATGAGTACTGCTGAAACAGTAGCTGCAATCACCTTTCGCCATGGAAGGGGCATTTGTTTGCGCAACACGAGCCAGGCGATACCCGTTGTAAGCATTACGATCCCAAATCCAACCGGCCCCTTGGTCATGACGGCCAATCCTGCCCAGATTCCCGCGAGCAAGCCTGAGCCCCATTCATTCCGGAACAACCTTCTTTCAACAACTCCCATTACCGACCAAACACCGAGAAAGATGAACAGGTTGAAAAGCGGGTCGATGATTCCCGATCGGAAGTAGAAATGGGGCAGGAGAGATCCAGCATAAACAATACACCATAGGAATCCGAAGCGCTGACTATGGACCCTCGTCCCGATCGAAAACAGAACCAGCATCGTCACGATTCCAATCACTGCATTTGGAAGCCGGGCGGCGAATTCGTTCACTCCAAAGGCCTTCATTGACAGAACTTGTAGCCAAATGAACACCGGAGGCTTTTCATAAAAAGGTCGAAAATCGACCTGAACATGTAAATAATCGCCCGTTTCGATCATTTCTCGGGCACATTCGGCGAAATTCACCTCATCCCAGTCGAACAGGCGAACACTACCGAGGAAGGGTAGAAAGAGCAGGGCGGAGACGACTACGATGGCTATTCGCGCTTTTACGGGGCTCATGTTCTTTGATGTTCTGAAGGTGTTCAACGAAGATAACATTCGGCTTACCCCCTAGACTCGTAACGAACAATCGCATTCTGGTATATTACCCACGTTAAACGATGCCACTAGATGGAACACAGAGGCCAGGTTTCTAGAGGTAGACATCACGATTGATTTTCCGAGAGGGTACTATGGCAAAGCTGAAGACGTATTCGGGACCATGGACGCGACGCGAAGCAGCACATCTGCTTCGAAGAGCTTCTTTTGGTGCTACAAACGACCAATTAAACAAAGCGGTGACAGATGGGCTTGACAAAACGCTCACGGCGTTGTTTACCCCGCTACCAAAGCCAACCCCACCAACTAATACACTCGACGGATCAAAATGGGTCCCAGATGAGAATCAGGTGTGGACAAAGACTGTTGTGATTTCCAATCCTCTCGACGCATCCACCTCTACTGCGTATGATCTTCAGAAGGGCGATGGGTTCTACAATGCGACCACCAAAACGTGGTGGGTAAAGCAAATGATCCATTCTCCGGTCTCGATTCATGAGAAGCTCACACTCTTTTGGTCAAATCATTTCTCGACGCAGATGAACACGGTGCAGAATGGGATATTCTCATTCAACCTCTTAGCCTACCTTCGCGCGAATGCTTTCGGAAACTTCAGGGATATGGCACGCCGTGTAACATTAGATGCAGCTATGCTCCGGTTCCTGAACGGCAATACCAACACAAAAGGTAGTGCTAACGAGAATTATGGCCGTGAACTGCAAGAGTTGTTCACGATTGGCAAGGGTCCGGAGGTTTCTCAGGGTGATTACACAAACTACACCGAGCAGGACGTTCGTGCGGCTGCAAAGGTGCTCACCGGATGGCGAGAGTTTGGGCAGAGAGATCTCATTCTAACAACTGGTGACAAGGATCTGCGAGACAACGAGCCTAAAGCTCCACCGATGTTCGCTGATAATCCGAACACGGTGTTTATTGCGAATAATCATGATACCTCCGATAAAACCTTTTCTCCTCGTTATCAAAACAAGGTGATCAAGGGGCGAACCGGCATCAACGGCGGTCTCGACGAATTGAATGAGTTACTTGATATGATTTTTGGCCAAGATGCAACGGCATTGTACATCGTCGGCAAACTCTATCGTTGGTTTGTTAACAGCGAAATCACAGAAGAGATCCAAAGAGACATCATCGTCCCACTTGCGACGGAACTGAGGCAGAGTGGATTTGTTGTTGGGCCGGTGCTTCGAAAACTTCTCGCTTCGGACCATTTCTTTGATGCATCGTTACGCGGAGCGCAGTTGCGTAGTCCGGCAGACTTGGTCTTCGGACTTTTGCGTACAGCAACTACGTGGACGCCACCTTCCGATCCAACGCAGAACACCCGCTTCTATCAGGGATTTGCCGCTTCTTTAGCTGCGCTTCAAATGGATCTCGTTGAGCCAGCTAGCGTAGCTGGGTGGGAGGCGTACTATCAATCACCAGACTACTATCGTATGTGGCTATCAACAGCCACTCTGCCGATACGCGATGGCTTCGGTGACGCGATGTTAACGAACAACAACTCTCTTGGTAAGAAGCCCATCATTGACACGCCGATGTTTGTTAAGGGGCTTATTGGAGTAGAGGATTCGCTTAAGCTCATCGATGTCCTCAACGAGATCTTTTTTGCCGTTCCGTTCTCCGAAGAGACACGCATGAAGCTCGCTGAAGACGTTCTCATGAATGGTGGCCGATACTACGAATGGACGGACTTGTGGAACTCTTACGCAAACAATCCTACGAATACTGCCGCCCTTAAGGCCGTTAAGACGAATCTTGATCCTGCCTATGCTGTTAAACGGACTGCCCCTGCAGGCATTTGATGGCCCGGTCTTGCATGACCTCTTTAATGTTGAATCTGACACGGACCGTGTGCTGGTTCTCATACAGCTTAGTGGCGGCAATGACGGGCTGAACATGGTGGTCCCGCTGAGCGAATACAGCACGTATAAGGGGCTTCGCGGAAATATCGCAATACCAGAGAATGCTGTGCTCAAGCTTCGCGACGACGTAGGCGTTCACCCTGCCATGACAGGGGTGCATGCTCTCTGGAATCAGAAGAAGGTTAACCTTGTGCAAGGCGTCACGTATCCAAATCCGAACCTTTCACACTTTCGGTCAACGGATATTTGGATGACCGGTAGTGCATCTAACGTAGACGAGAACTCGGGCTGGCTTGGCAGGTATCTCAATGGTGAATACCCAAACTATCCGGATGGATATCCCAATGCGGCAATGCCTGATCCAATTGCTATTCAGATGACGGCTGTGGCGAGTCTAGCCCTAACCGGTCTGAACCATCAATCCATGGGAATTGCACTTCAGGATCCTGAGTCGTTCTATCGTCTCGTCAGCGGTTCTGACACTCCTGGATCTGACCTACCATCGTCGAAGTACGCCGCGGATAATATCACGTACGTCCGCGACGTTCAGGTCAAGTCTCAGCAATTCTCTACTGTCATCAAGGCCGCTGCTGACAAAGCAACGAACAAGGAGACGTATCCAACAGCGAACAAGCTCGCAGATCAGCTAAAGATCGTTGCGCGTCTGATTGCGGGTGGCTTAAAGACACGCGTGTACGTTGTACAAATGGGTGGGTTTGATACCCACGCGGCACAGGTAGATGCGTCAGACACAACGATCGGCGCTCATGCCGGTCTTCTCAAGCAAGTTTCAGACGCTGTCTCTGCCTTCCAAAAGGATATCGAAGCACTTGGAGCGGGCGAGCGCGTAGTGTCCATGACGTTCTCTGAATTCGGACGTCGTGTCGAATCAAATCTCAGTCTCGGTACTGATCACGGAACCGCAGCACCGCTATTCTTCTTTGGAATTCCGGTTGAAGACGGCATCATCGGCACCAATCCAAGCCTTACCGATCTCGACAACAAGAATTTGAAGATGCAGTATGACTTCCGTCAGATCTATGCAAGTGTTCTTGAGCAATGGTTTAGTGCAAGCCCAACCGTGATCCGGAATGTTCTTTTTGATGAATTCAAGACCGTCCGCGTCATTAAAAAGTCTACAACCGATGTTGATGACACACAGATCGCAGATACTTTTAGTTTAGATCCTATTGCTCCAAACCCGGTTCGCACGGAGACATCTATCCGATATACTCTAAAGACATCGCAGAATGTTCGACTTGAGATTTTTGACAGTATCGGGTTCCACGTAGCAACACTGGTGAACGAGGATCAATCACCGGGTGCCTACGTACAATCGTTCGTTGTGAACAATCTGCCAAGTGGCACCTACTTCGTTCAATTGCGCGCTAATGGCGATCGTAGAACGCAAGCAATGGTGGTAGTGAGATAACCTTGACGTTGAGGGTGGGTATATTCGTCCTTCCAGATGAATACCCCACCCATCAAGGTCCTCGTTCTTCTGTCGCGATTTCCATATCCATTGGAGAAAGGCGACAAGCTGCGAGCATTCCAACACCTCAAGAACCTCTCCATGTCTGGATATGAGGTTCACCTCGTAGCGGTTTCTGATGTTGAAGTAACAGCGCTTCACCTAGCGATGGTGAGCCCCTTCTGTGCATCAGTTGAAGTGATATCGCTTCCTCTTGCCACACGAGTTATGAATCTTGCACGGTCCTTTGTGTTGGGTCTTCCTCTTCAGGTCGGCTATTTCTACTCGCCACACGCGCAGGCATTGATAGATGCGAAAATCTCAGCTGTTCAGCCGAACGTCGTCTATTGCCAGTTGATTCGGATGGCCAACTACCTTTCTCGTGATAGGTCCTCCATCCCTGCAGTGATAGATTATCAAGACGCTTTCTCCGTTGGCACTGAGCAACGAGTTCGAACTGCTCCTTGGTTTCTGCGACCGTTTTATACGCGAGAGCTTCGGCTCGTGCGCCAGTTTGAATCGTCGTCATTCAGTTGGTTTCACAAGCACATCATTATTTCGGAGCAGGATCGTAGCGTGATGACGAGTGGTGGAGACGCAATGACCGTTCTGCCAAATGGTCTTGATGCTGACTACTTCTCTCCACGCTCGTGTGAGAAGATTGTGGACGTACTGTTCGTGGGGAACATGAACTACCCCCCGAATGTTGTTGCCGCATGCTTCCTGGTTGAAAAGATCATGCCAATAGTGTGGTCTGCTTTGCCCACTGTGAGCGTACAGATAGCAGGCGCTACGCCTGATAGGCGTGCACGGTCACTTGCCTCAGAGCGCGTACGCGTAACTGGCTGGGTTGATGACATACGCACGTGCTATGCATCATCACGAGTGTTTGTTGCGCCGATGCAGACCGGGACCGGTCTGCAAAACAAACTCCTTGAAGCAATGGCGATGGCAATTCCATGCATAACAACGCCGATTAGTGCACAGCCACTTGGTGCAGTGGCTGAACGAGACATTCTTATCGGTGAAGACGCGCAATCAATAGCCAATCAGATGATTCGGCTTCTCGAGAATGCAGATGAAGCGCAACATCTGGGACTACGAGGCAGGGAGTTTATCGTAGAGAAGTTCAGGATGGAGCAGACGCGTACTGCGCTCGATGAGGCGATTCGAGAAGCGCTGTCTATGCACGACCGCGGGCGCTGACCTGTTCGCTGAGTTCTAGTAGTGGCGGAGCGCCCCGCTCTACCACTTCACTCGTGATAACGCACTTCCGCACATTTCCTGCGTCTGGCAGCATGTACATGATCGGGTTCATCACTTCTTCCATAACACCCCGAAGAGCGCGGGCTCCGGTTCTACGCCCCTTGGCCCGGGCAACGATCTTCAAGAGCGACTCGTGCTCAAACTGCAACTCTATGCCTTCAAGCAGGAGAAGCTTTTGATACTGTTTAACGATCGCGTTGCGAGGGTTCGTTAGAATGTCAAGCATCGCTTCGTCGCTGAGTGGATCCAACGCTGTGATCACAGGGAGACGGCCAATGAATTCCGGGATAAATCCGAAATGCATGAGATCTTCCGGCTCAACGATGCGAAGAAGTTCGGTGGATTCTTCAACCGTAGCTGGAGTCTGCGCCATAAAGCCCATCGTTGATGGACGCTTGCGCCGCGCAATGATCTTTTCTAAACCTTCAAAAGCACCACCGCAGATGAACAAGATATTGCGCGTGTTCACATAGATAAGGGGCTGCTCAGGGTGTTTGCGGCCGCCCTTAGGAGGGATACCCGCTATCGTACCTTCAAGAATCTTGAGGAGACCCTGTTGAACGCCTTCGCCTGAAACATCTCGCGTGATCGACGCAGAATCACTCTTGCGGGTGATCTTATCAACTTCGTCAACATAGATAATGCCGCGCTCGGCGCGTTCAACGTTATAGTCGGCGTTCTGGAGCAGGTTTACAATGATAGATTCAACGTCGTCTCCAACGTAACCGGCTTCCGTAAGTGTGGTGGCGTCAGCGATCGCAAAGGGAACGTCCAGAATGCGTGCGAGAGTCTGTGCCAACAACGTCTTTCCCGTCCCAGTGGGACCAAGGATCAGAATGTTGCTCTTTTCAATTTCAACGTCGTCAAACGCACTTACAAGGTTCTCCGCCTGAATACGCTTGTAGTGATTGTAAACCGCAACTGACAACACTTCCTTGGCCTGTGTTTGCCCGATCACATGGCTATCTAGCTGACGCTTGATCTCGGAAGGCCGAGGCAATGCCTTTGCGTCCGTACGAAGGGTTGGAGTGGGCTGATTCTTGCGCAAAATCTCAACCGAGTTCTGCACACAGATATCGCAAATATAGACGCCCTTGCCAGCGATAAGGCTTACAACCTCGCGTGAGCTACGACCGCAAAAGGAGCAGTGTAATTCTTCCGGATGGTTAGTACTTGTGGTGTCCATGGTGCAATATCTGACTGAATGGTCGAAATCCCAACTCAGTGTCAGGTAGTCCGCTCCATGATCTTGTCGATGAGACCATACTCAAGAGCCTCAAGAGGCGACATATAGTTATCGCGGTCGGCATCCTTCTTGATGGTTTCGTAGTCCTTGCCGGTGTGTTTTGAGATGATACCGTAGAGCGTGTCTCGGATACGAAGCATTTCCTTCGTATAAATCTCAATGTCGGTTGCCTGGCCCTGTGTGCCGCCAAGTGGCTGGTGCATCATGATGCGAGAGTTTGGCAAGGCGAACCGTTTGCCACTTGCTCCGGCACAGAGAAGAACTTGGGCCATAGAAGCGGCCATGCCCACGCATATCGTGGAGATGTCAGGCTTAACAAACTGCATTGTATCATAGATAGCCAGACCTGCAGAAACGCTTCCGCCCGGCGAATTGATATACACCGAGATGTCTTTGTTCGGGTCTTCGCTCTGAAGAAAGAGGAGCTGCGCAATCGTAAGGCTCGCTACATAATCATCAATCGGAGTGCCGATGAAGATGATCCGTTCCTTTAACAGGCGCGAATAGATGTCGTAAGCACGTTCGCCGCGGCTTGTTTGCTCCACGACCATTGGCACGAGTTGGTTCTGCATGATTGGTCCTATACTCCGTTAAATGACAGGTTGTTCGGAGTCGACGATGACGTCATTGATGATAGCATAGTCTATGATCGTTCGGACCGCTTTTTCAGCAAGGATTTGATCTTCTACCGTATGGTTCTGACGCATGATCATACGAAGTTGCTCCTCTTGCAGACCATAACGCCCGGCAGCTGCGGCAATATCTTCATCATTTGCAGCAATACTCTCTGCTGTTATAATCTTGTCGCGGATCAATTCCCAGCGCACGATACGTTCAGCCGATGGACGGAAGTTGCCTTCCACATCATGAGCTGTAACGTTCTCGATACCGGGAGCCCCCTCGTTGCGTTTCTTAAAGTCGTCGAAGAGTTGGTGAATCACAGCATGAACAAGGGGCTCAGGGACCTCAAACTCATGCGCTTTCACAAGTTGGTCTACGATCTGATTCTCTAGACTTTCCCGTGAGGCTTGCTCGAAATACTCATTGAGCTGTCGTTCGATATCGCCCCGAAGTTCCTCTGTTGTTTTGAAGCGCGCGCCTGTGATCGTCTCTACGAACTCATTTGTGAACTCAGCAGGAACTACACGTTGAATGTCTGTGACCGTTACGCGCGAGTTGCTTGGCTGTTGGTCTTCATTTTCCGTTTCCGAGACGTATGAGAACGTGTCGCCCACCTTTGTATTTGCAAGTGATGATCGGAGATGCATGTCAACATTGTCATCGTCGAGAAATACTCGTTCTTCACGCGCTTCGGCGCCGATGATCGGCATAGAGGTTTCGCGGTCAAGCTCATGAAGCGAGATTGAAGCGACATACATTGTATTGAGTATCTGTTCTGCAGGCTCAAACGTGGCCGCACGAAGACAAATGCGGTCAACTTCACGCTGCACATCTTCTTCGGTGACTGTTTTGATATGTCTGTCAACAACGAGGCCGCGATATGTTCCCAGATCAAAGTCGGGCATAACGTCGAACCGGATGGTGAACGTAACGCCGCTTGGCGACTTCTGGATATCCGTAAGAGCAGGGTTGCCTACAACGCGCTGCTTCTCGTCCGTTGCAAACTTTCTGAACTCGGTATCAGCGATCGTATCCAAGGCTTCGTTCTCGATATCACGAGCGAAACGTTGCTTGATGATCGGGATCGGAACCTTGCCTTTGCGGAATCCGGGAAGCGTTATGCCTGCTTGGGCGTTTACATATGCCCGCTCAAAATGTGGTTTGAGGTCGGCCTCAGAGAGTTCTATGCGAACTTCACGTGTACATGCCTCAACCGTGCTAAGGGTACGTTCCAAATATGCAGGCTCCTTGTAGCCGATCGTTAACAGTTGTGCGGAAGGAGAGACTCGAACTCTCACAGGTTGCCCCGCCAGATCCTAAGTCTGGTGCGTCTGCCATTTCGCCACTTCCGCAGAACCGCAAAGATACGAACAGAGTCCAGATTTTCCGCTTCTCAGTTTACAGTAATGGGGCTCCATTGGGAACCGGCGACTGGGGCACGCACAGCACAACTGCACCGTCTGGGCGATGAAAACCTGTAACTAAGACCTCGGATAGCCATGGCCCGATCTGCTTCGGAGCAAAACCGCAAACGCAGACAACTTGAACGCCAACAAGAGAATCTGGTGTGTACAGGTCTGTTATCTGGGCGCTTGACTGCCTGATTTCTCCGTCTCCGATGTCTACCCAGAGCTTATATGCAGGCTTTCGGGCCTCGGGAAACACCTCGGCTCGAACAATTGTGCCTAGCCGAATGTTCAGCCGTTCAAAGTCCGAGAAATTCGGTGTGTTGTCGATCATCACGCAAAACTGCACGATTTTGCGACATATGGAAGTTCTCATCATCGGCGGCGGTTGGTCCGGTATAGCAGCCGCTATCGAAGCAACCCAACGAGGAGTAAGAGTTACACTCGTTGAAGAGCGACATTACCTTGGGGGAAGGGCTCGGTCGTTTACGGATAGAGTATCGGGAGATGAGATCGACAATGGGCAGCATGTGATGATGGGCTGCTACCGTGCACTATTGAACGTTGTCCGAACCCTAGGCACTGAGCACTTACTCGAGAGACAGTCGGCCTTGCGTGTTGCATTCGTTGATACGAGTGGTCAGAGCAACGTCCTAGATGCCTCTCGTCTTCCCGGAATGGCCGGTCTGGGTTTGGCCCTCCTTCGTTTGAGCGGCATCAAGGTCCTTTCCCGTCTCGCTGCGGTGAGATTAGCCCTTCGCATCGCCCTAGGACGTGCTTCAACTACAGGTCTTACTTGTGCCGAATTCCTTCGCCAACACCATCAGCCCAACGATGTGATCGAACGCTTTTGGGAGCCCGTCGTACTGGCAACCATCAACGCACCTATCAACAAAGCCTCTGCTGATCTGCTCGTAACAGTTATGCGACTTGCGTTCTTAGGTTCGACGCAGGATGCACAACTGCTGATTCCGATGGTAGGACTGAGCGACCTGATACGCCCCTTCCAGAAGTGGTTGGAAGAACGAGGGGGAGTGTGCATGATCGGAACCGGGGTGGAGGCCCTAGAACGAGCGGATGATAGAATTCACAGCGTTCGGCTATCGAACGGCAACACGATCGAAGTTCAGAGTGTGATTAGCTGTATACCGCAGAGGGCACTCCATAGATTGCTCTTAGGTTCGGACATGGAGCCATTGAGGGCAGCGGCAACGCCCTCGAGTCCGATAGTGAGTGTCTACCTGTGGTATAGCGAATCGTGGATGTCTACGGACTTCGCTGCTGCGCTAGGGACTACTGTTCAGTGGGTATTCGACAAGCGGAGGATCCGTCCGGGCCTGGTGGCAGTCACAGTGAGTGCGGGGTATGGCATCGTGACAGAACAGGCCGATGAAATTGTTTCGTTATGCGACCGCGAACTCCGCCAGCTCTTTCCTTCGATGAAGGGCGTTGAACTCAAACGTGGAGTAGTGATCAAGGAAAAACATGCAACGCCATTATTCACACTGGAGATGGTTGCTGTTCGACCGGCTTCAACGGAGCTGTCAACTGTGGTATCAAACCTGTTTATTGCAGGCGACTGGACGGACACGGGGCTTCCTGCCACCTTGGAGGGTGCTGCCAGGAGTGGTGTTAACGCATCCACCTACGCGCTATCGCAATCGCTGCCCAACCGCCAATAGCTCCGATGACCAATCCGCCGAGCACGTCGCTTGGATAGTGGACCCCACAATAGATGCGGGAGAATGCAATGCTGATCGCCACCGCCCAGAAGATCACCCACGTACGCGGGAAGAACCACGAGAGGATAACTGCAACGGCTGCGTTGTTCATTGCATGATTGCTTGGGAAGGAGCCCCCTCCGGAACCAACGAGTTGATGAACCAAGCCTAGAGCTTGATACGGGCGTTCTCGCTGGATGACCTCCTTCAGTAAACGGTGGCTTGCTTGATCCAGAATGGCTACCGATAGTAGTAGCAAGGCCACACACCAGAGGTATCTTCGTCCCTCAACGGTATGCCGTTGACGCCAGCTCATGAAAAGTAACCAACCCACTCCTATCGTGTAGACAGGATACCACCATTTTGTTGTGGTTATGATCGGTATCAGGAGATCGAACACGTCGTTTGAAAAACCATGGTTTATTGCGTAGAAGAGCCATACGTCGATGTTGTAGAGGTGATCAATCATTTCGCAACCTAGTGCATAAGAGTATAGTTTTCCACAATAACTTTCTTGTGTTGAAGAGATTCAATTGTAGCACTAATTTGCCCCCCGTTGTCTCTGAAGCGTTGCAGCACTGAGAGGAAATTCGACAAGAGTCGCGGGGACAACGGCCACTTCTACGATCCTACAACCCATTGCCTTTTTTGATGTTGAACGGACGGACGTTTTTCCGCCCTGAGGCGGGAGCGTCGCTCTAACAAGGCGCTAGGTTGAATGATCGTAGGAGTTTTGCCCCGGGGGGGGGTTGAACGATTTGATCACAGGGAGGCGCTGCATGAATATTTCGCGCCGGTTTACAACGTCGGGTACCAGCCCGTACGATATGTTCCGGTATACGCTGAGGGACTCTGTCCTTCGCAATCAAGGTGGTAAAGAGATCTTCCGCATGGAGAAGATCGAGGTTCCTGAGGCATGGTCTCAAGTAGCAACAGACATTCTAGCACAGAAGTACTTTCGTAAAGCTGGCGTTCCGCAGAGCAACGGTGAGTCCGGAGCTGAGACGTCGGTGCGCCAGGTTGTGCATCGTATGGCAGGATGCTGGCGTTGGTGGGGTGAGAAGTATGGATACTTCGATACTCCTGAGGACGCGGAAGCGTTCTACGACGAGATGGCGTTCATGCTCCTCAAGCAAATGGCGGCACCGAACTCGCCGCAATGGTTCAACACTGGTTTGAACTTCGCGTACGGCATAACGGGCAGCGCACAAGGTCACTACTATGTGGATCCCGATAGCAAGAAGTTGACGCGCTCCGTTGATGCCTATACGCATCCCCAGCCGCACGCCTGCTTCATTCAGTCTGTGGAAGACGATCTCGTGAATGAAGGCGGGATCTTTGATCTGGCTACACGTGAAGCCCGCATCTTCAAGTATGGTTCCGGAACAGGATCAAACTTCTCCAACCTTCGTGGTGAGCAGGAGCGCTTGTCTGGTGGTGGCGTGTCGAGTGGTCTTATGTCGTTCCTGAAGATCTTTGACCGTGCAGCCGGTGCGATCAAGAGTGGCGGCACCACACGTCGTGCAGCAAAGATGGTGATCGTAAATGTTGATCACCCAGACATCGAGAAGTTCATTGAGTGGAAGGCGAAGGAAGAAGAAAAGGTAGCGGCTCTCGTTGCGGGATCCAAGATCTCCTCGACGTTCCTTCAAGCCATTGTGGATTGTGCACTCACAGGCGGAGCAGAAGAAACAACGAATGAGAAACTTCGTGTTCTCATTCAGCGAGCGCTCAATCGCGGTGTGCCGTATAACATGATCACGAGAACCTTGGCGCTTGTTCGTCAAGGCATCACAACATTAGACTTTTCTGCCTACGACACACATTATGAAGGCGAAGCGTATCAAACGGTGTCGGGTCAGAACTCCAACAACTCTGTTCGTGTAACGAATGAGTTCATGGAAGCTGTGATGACAGATGGAACGTGGGAGCTTAAGTGGCGCACGGATCCAACAAAGGGAACAACTATTCGCGCCCGTGATCTTTGGAACAAGATCAATCTCAGTTCATGGAAGAGCGCAGACCCAGGCCTGCAATTTGATACCACGATCAACGAATGGCATACATGCCCAAGTGATGGTCGCATCAATGGTTCGAACCCATGTTCCGAATACATGTTCCTTGATGATACTGCATGCAATCTCGCATCGATGAACCTTGCGCACTTCTATGATGAAGAGACGCAAACGATGAAGATCGATGACTACCGTCACGCTGTGAGGTTATGGACAGTAGTGCTTGAGATCTCTGTGTTGATGGCACAGTTTCCTTCAAAAGAAGTTGCGCAACGGAGTTTTGACTTCCGCACACTTGGACTTGGCTATGCCAACCTCGGTACGGTGCTAATGATGATGGGAATCCCGTACGATTCTCCAAAGGCACTGGCACTGTGCGGAGCTATTACTTCTATCATGACAGGCGAATCATATGCAACGAGTGCCGAGATGGCTCGTGACGTGAAGCCGTTCCCGAAGTTCAAAAGTAATCGCGAAGACATGCTTCGTGTCATTCGAAATCATAGGCGTGCAGCATACAACGCAGGGGAAGCGGAATACGAGGGATTAACGATCAAGCCGCAAGGGATTGATCCAAACCATTGTCCGGACGAACTCCTCGAAGCAGCGCGTCTGGCATGGGATCGTGCTCTTGAACTTGGTGAACAACATGGCTATCGTAACGCACAGTCAACGGTCATTGCGCCTACGGGTACAATCGGACTTGTGATGGACTGCGACACGACTGGTATCGAGCCGGACTTCGCGATCGTGAAATACAAGAAACTTTCCGGTGGTGGATACTTCAAGATCGTTAACCAATCGGTGCACAAAGCGCTCACCAAGCTTGGATACAACGATCAACAGATCGACGAAATAGAAAAGTATTGCAAGGGTCATGGCACTCTCGCAGGCTGCCCACACATCAGCCGTCATAGTCTGAAGGCATTGAGCTTTACTGATGAAGCTCTCGAAATTATCGAGAAGCAGCTCGACGCAACCTTCGACCTTCGATTTACCATCAATCGATACACGTTAGGTGAAGATCTCTGCAAGTCACTAGGGTTTTCCGAACAGCAACTCAGTGATCCAACGTTTGACATTCTAACGTCACTTGGATTTACATCCAAGCAGATCGAAGAAGCAAACGATTACATCTGTGGTACGATGATGGTAGAAGGGGCTCCTCATCTCAAGGAAGAGCACCTACCGATTTTCGACTGTGCTAATAAGTGCGGTAAGTACGGCGAACGCTACATCGACTACATGGCGCACGTGCGCATGATGGCAGCAGCTCAGCCGTTCATCAGTGGTGCGATTTCTAAGACGATCAACATGCCCGACATGGCATCGGTAGATAATGTCGGCGATGTGCATACTGCGTCTTGGCGACTCATGCTTAAGGCTATTGCCTTGTATCGTGATGGATCAAAACTCTCTCAGCCCCTTAATGCAAGCAGCGACGAATTCGACGAACTCGTGCTCTTGGGAGATAAGGACGATTGGGACGACACCGTCGACAACAAAGCGCTCCAAAAGGTCATCGTCGAGCGTGTTTATCAACGCGCAGAACGCCGTCGCCTCCCAAAACGTCGCCATGGTTACGTTCGCGAAGCCACGGTGGGTGGTCACAAGGTCTACATCCGCACGGGTGAGTTCGATGACGGCCAGCTTGGAGAGATCTTCATCGATATGTACAAGGAAGGCGCATCGTTTAAGGGGCTTCTCAACTGTTTTGCCGTACTCGCTTCAAAAGCAATTCAATACGGGGTGCCACTCGACGAGCTGGTTGATACATTCACCTTTACTCGATTTGAGCCGGCCGGATTCGTAGATGGTCACGAAGCCATAAAGAACGCTACGTCTATCATCGACTATATTTTCCGCACCCTAGGCTACGATTACCTCAAGCGGACGGACTTTGTTCACGTAAATACCGTGGATCAGTCAACCCTCCCAGCGGCAGATCACGTGGATTTGGGTGTCGTTAGAGGCATTGACGCCAATGCGGAAGCTCGTGAAGACGTAGATGAAATGGTAAATAATCAAGCTCCGGCCACGTTTGATGACGTAATGGAGGTGGTTACGGGTGGGATGGACCAACAGTCTGAACACGAGGTTCAGAAGAAGTTCGACCCCAAGAAAATGGGCTATACGGGTGAATCCTGCTCCAAATGCCAGTCTACTCAGGTGGTCCGCAATGGTGCCTGCACAATGTGTCTTAATTGTGGGACCACAACGGGTTGCAGCTAATTAGTCGATAAATTGTCTCCATAAAGATCCCATTCTTCACTTCAAGAATGGGATTTTTTGTGGCCTATGCCTAGTTGGCATGGAAATTCCTTTGGAGAACAGCCAGTTACGGCCTATTTTTCGTGTCGTTTGAGTATTTGGGCATCAATTTCACCCCCATTTGGGAGTCTCGGGTATGAACATTCGCATGATCGCCATGACTGCAATTGTAGCAGTCGCATCGTTTGTGGTTTCGACTGCAGGCGTTAAGTGTGACGAAAAGGCCGCTGCCAAAAAGGCAAAGTCATCATCGTCTTGCTGCAGCAACACAGCCTCTGTCAAAAAGGTTTCGAACAAGGATTGTACAGCAGCTGAAGAAGCGGCCTGCACATCTACAGCAGCAAAGGCAAAGAAGACAAGCAATTCTTCGTGCTGCTCAATGAAAGCTAAGGATGTTAAGTCTGCGGCAGTTACGCCGTCGACAGAGACAGCTGTTGTAACGCCGTCAACGTCAGTGAAGTGATCGACATATTGATGTAAGACCAGCGGGAAACTTACCGATCACGGTGGGCTTCCCGTTGCTGTCCAGAGCGGGTCACAAGGATCCGTTCTACCCACTACCTGGAGGATCGCCATGTCCAAGGGCGGAGCTGGAAAAGTCTATTTTGTTTTGTATCTGGCCGTAATTCTCGAGCTCCTGATCATTATCGTGGAGCGCGATGAGGCCGAAGAGCACCTTATTGCCAAGCAACGAGAGTCGATGCGTATTGTCGAATCGATTCTGTCTCAATTGCAGGTTGGTGCCGGCTCTGAAGGTATCAATACACGTCCCCAGGATCAGATCACAATTCCGCCTCCCGGCGTAAACGTGAAAGAGGCCATTGGAGCGGACATCAAGCCCGAGCGTAAGTACCTCGTGGAAGTGGGCATTACAGACGTAACGTCCGCTCTGAAAATGACCGAAAAGGAAGAGCCAGAGGAGTATGTAGATAGAGTAAAGCGATTCCTCAAACTCTCCAATGTTTCGGACCTGAAGTACGAGATTCTCTACAGCAACAGTCAATCTGACGAAGAAGTCCCTCAAGATTCTTCAATGTGGTCTACCAAGGTAGTAATGGATCTGGCACTGAACTATCCTGAGATGGAAAAGAGAGTTGATGACCTCTGGTCTCAGAATAGAACAAATCCCCAAGCCTTTATTCAAGGTATGCTGCTTGGACTAAAAGAAGTCTCATACAACGTCCCGGCGACGTCGCCATTTAAGCCAGGCCGTGTGAGCGAGCCGGAATTCTACTACTCCAAGGATGAAACCAATAAACTTGGCGAGGACGTGTCGAAGAAGAAACGTTCATTCGTTGTGAACTTTGAACCAAAGGAAGCCGGATGGTATAAGCTTCGCTTCTCGTCCCATACCAACAAGATTCTCGGTGTTTCCATCAAAGAGGGTGGGAACAACGACATCGATCCAGAAGAGAAAGTCAACATCGGTACGGTTCAGCTCAAGGTGAAAGACCTTTTGAAGGTAAAAGACGAGCTCATCAAACACACGGATGGCCTCCCAACGCTAGAGTTGGCACGAACTAACCTTGACGCATTTGATGCCAAGCTTGATGAGCTTGCAAACGGCAGCGACGACATCAATGTTAAAAGCCGCGTTCGTCTCTACGGCGCTATCATTAAGCTTACGACTCGTGGAATTAAGACCGAGAATGCCTTCAAGCAGAATCAAGGTCAAATCGAATTCAATATCCGCGTTCTCAAGCCGGCTCCACAGATCACAGATCCTAAGATCGCTGACCTTAAGACGGTTGTCCGGGTGTTTGACAAGCTGGCTTCTATCAAGTTGCCTATGTCGGTTACTCCGGCAAATGGTACAACGGCGTTCCTAAAAAATCCGAATAATGCCGGTCAGGTACAAGGCTCAGGTGCTACTGCGTCTGGTGGCAGTGGAGCTGGCAGCAAGTGGGTGAACAAGGAGCTCGTTATCCCGGTAGCGGGTACCCTAACCCCGCGTGACGAGCCGTATGTGTTTGAGCTCCAACAGAAGAATGCATCAAAACTGTCAGAAGTGGTTCAGTGCTCTGTCTATGTTTACCCGTCGAGGCTGATCAATGCAGAAGAGGTAAAGAGTGCACTCGAAGCTTCATGGGGTGATGCTCTGGAACTCGTAGCCCAACCAGCCTCGGGCAATACCATCAAGCCTGATGAATTTGTCATGAACTTCAATATGGGCGCAGGAACGCAGACGCCTCCGGTCCGTAAGCTTGCAGTAGGACAGGCCGACAACATCAAGGTTCCTCCTGGAGCTGATAATGTACAGCTTACGATCTCATGGAAAGATCCGCAATCCGGTGATGTGGTTGAGCTCTACAATGGCTCGGGTGATGTTGGCCTGAAGAAGCCACTTGTGCTTACGCAGGACATCAAGGTTGACCCTATCATGAACAATAGCGATCCCGAATTTAAGGTCCGTGGAATTATGGTGAAACCACCACAGATCTCCGATACTGAACGTGCCGAAGTGGGTGATGTAGAAGTTCAGGTGTCAAATTCCAACGTTCGCGATCTGAAATCAAACACGACCTACAAAGTTGCGGTTGTCGGAAAGGCACGCAAGATCTCAGGTAACGAATATGAAGTCACGTTGAAGCTAGCCGGCGGTAAGTTGCCTCTTACCAAGGGACAGGTGAAAGGGAATATCTCGTTGTCGATCTCGGCAACGGCTCGTTCTCAAGGGGCTACATCGAAACCGCGGGTTAAGTCACAACCTATTCAAGTGTCGAACTAAATCTGAACATGAAGATTCGAAGCATGCCAAGGAACACCATGACTTCCACGAGGAACATCCTCTGCACGATTCTGTTAGCGATCATTGCCGTTGCGGCATTGCCTGCTCAACAGAACTCGCAGGTGTCGACTATCCTGAATAAGTATAAGAATTGGCGATACGGAATGATTTCCGTTTTTCGCGTGAATGAGGAAGATGGTACCGTCAACAAGCTAAATATGCTTCTTGGTCCACCTGAACCTACTATTCCCGAAGAAGCCAAGCTCTGTAAAACGAAGGACGAAATCGAAGGATACGTTCTTTCGGGTGGTGAAGGCGCCGACGACAAGGAGTATCAAAAATGGATGCGTTCGCCTGGCTGTAAGGCCTATGAGCGTTACTACTCCCAACGCATTGCGTGGGAGAAGGCACAGTTCAAGAAAGCATTCGTTGTTACTACACGGTATCAACCAGGTGAGTCGTTTAAGGTGATTGCTCTTCTCGTCCAGAAGAATACGGAGAGCTTCTATGGCCTTCGTCAGGATCTTGATCCGCCTAGTGGGATGTTCCTAGCAAATGAGCTCGAGAGCAAATCGCTTGATGAGCAGATCTTGGTTAGTGGTGTTGCAAAGAAGGGTAGAGAGATTCTTGAAACCAGCACAAATACACTACTCCAATACGTAACCAATCAAGTTATCCAAGGCAACTTGGAGAACGTTACTCCAGAGGCACAGGGTATCGGCGAAGAAGGTATTCACTTTGTGAAGAAGCGTTACGGCACTACAGAGGGAATCAACGAAGACTCGTCGCCGCTGTTTATGCGTATCACAGAGGGTCTTCCTCAGAATTATCAGAACAATAACGAGATCATTGTAAGCGCCATTGATGGCGTCTCGTACCGTCGATTTGAGCGGACTGTTGTAGCGGAAGGTGAAGTTGATTCAGCTACACCAACGAACAGCTACCTACCTAAGTATGGTGTTGAACTGAAGTACGGTCTCGAAGATCTCAACTACCCATCAGTCTGGTCCAATCGTCTTACGCTTAATGCCGTATGGTCTGCCTCGCGTCTAGGTATCATCATGCCAACAGATGGTTGGTCTAGTCTTTCAAAAGACCTAGGATCAGCACAGACGATGACAACAGGTGGTCTCGGCGTGAATGGGGCTTTTGATTTTCCAATTCGCGTAATCTCGGAATCGGGCGTATTCCACGTTGCAGCCAGTTATGTGTTTTCGGATGCAAAGAAGTCCGATCATATGGTTTTCAATGCTGAGGCTAATCAGAATCAGGACTTCTTGGTTCGTTTCCACGCATCGATGCAGTACACGTTCGCGATTCGTATTGACGAATCATTCATGTTCCGACTACGCCTTGGTGGTACGGTGTACAACATGGAGTCGTGGGCAACTGCTGCTGGCAAGGATCTCGATACCGCCCGCATGTATCGCAAGGTAAACAATCAGACAGTTGGCGGGCTTTCTGGCGCCGTTGACTTCATGGCAACCGCATGGTCAACTCCGGTTGGCTTTACGTTGTCGTACTTCGACGAAACGATCCTCGGCAAAGCTTGGTTACAAGTGCCCATCGTGGATCAATTTGCCGTACGCTTCGATGCGCGCATCTTCGCTCCGGTATTCCGCGACCCACGCCTGTGGGAAAGCAATGCCGTTGTGATGCCTGCCGTGAATTTCATCTTCAACTTCTGACCCAAAGCGCAACGAAGGAACTCGCATTATGCAGATCATGTACCGTCTGACTTTCTGTGCCATTCTCGCCTTCGCCTGTGTTGTTGCACCTGCAACATCGCAGACGTTTGCTGATACTGCGCTCACGGCACTAAAGACGATCGACCCTGAGATCCTCCAGTATTTTCCACGGTGGAGAATTTGTGAACCAGATCTACAAGTGCAGATCAAACAATCATTTGCACTTATGGGTTACCCAAAGAGCAACCTCGATGACAAGTCCATTGTCATCACTGCTGCTCCAGTAAAAGATGGAGAGCAAGGACAAGATTTTGAACTTATCCTCATTGAGTGTGGATCAGAGAGAATGGTTGCGTCTGAAATCTCATCGAATATGAAGCGGCTTGCAGCCCGCCTTGCGGATGGTAAGCGCCCATATTGCTACAACGAGATTCCACCAGCAGCTCCTCCGTCTGCGCCGCAGATAGCTGAGATCATCAGCTACATGGAGCCAACGAATGTGACTCACTCGTTCACATTGTCGGCTTTTGAACAATCGCTCAAGATCGGAACATCTGGTTTCTGGCTAAAGGCATCTCTCGGTACCGATCAGGTAGGATACACGTTTTGGTCTTCAGGTGAAGGTCGGGTCTATTTGCAACGGCCTCTCTACGAAAATTCAGATCCTAGCACACGCAAAGCGATCCCGTATCTCTTGAATGTGCGTCTTGGATTGGGCTATCGTCTTACGGGAAATATGGATGGCGAGAGTCGACTTCTTGATTTCATTCCCGGTCGTAAGCTGAACGGATCTGCTGGTGGAAAGATCGTTGGGGGTCTGGATTTCTTCATGCCGTTTCACCCACAGTTTGGCGTTGGACTGAATATCGAGCTTCCCTTGCAGGGCATTTCATCGAACAATTCAATCGACGCTTCAACCTATTATAAGTTCGATATTGGTAATCGACGCATCTCGGCGCCCGGTTATAACGTAGATCCCTACGCCACAGCAAACATCATTCGTTCCACAGGCCAGGTAACATTGTTCTACAACCTTTGGTTGGATCGCAAACTGCCGGAGAATTTCTTCCGCTTTGATGTTGGTATCAGTTACGCAGAGGTGCAAGAAGCTGCCGTGTTCCTCGATACCACGGGTGGCGTACGTAAGGAATTCTTGGCTCGTGATGGTGTAACGGGCCTGAATACATATAAGCCGAACGAGGCATTGGATTGGGTCTATGCAAAGGTGGAATACCGTAATCAGTCATCGTTTCCTTTCGGGATAAGTCTTCAGTATTCAAACCAGTTGCTCGTAGCTCGCGCTTACGTGCCACTTCTTGGCGACTGGCTGTACTTGGAAGGCCGTTACTCAACACCACTCCGCGATGCACGTCCGTTCGAGATTAAGAATTTCTTTATGTTCTCGCCGGTTCTTCGTCTCAACTTCTAATAGAACTTCATGATTGATAAAAGCCCCTTTCATGTTGATTGAAGGGGCTTTGTCGTTTACGCCAATGACTAGCCTGACCTACTATAGACTGCTATTCACCATCGTGCTTGGCGCGATGGTGTTCTCTATTGGATACGCACAGCAGGACTCACTGGAGAAGGTAAAGCACGTCGCTGAAGATGCTCGTGTTAAGTCGTCGCTTGACGGCGTGAGAATGACGATCCAGAACGTTGATATAACCAAGTTCCCCGCAATCAAACTCATTGTAGAGGTGCTGGATGATAGTGCCCGGAAAATGGACGCTATTGATCCCAGAACATTAACGGTGGTTGAGAATGGGGTCATGAAACCAGTCATCAGTGTAGAAAAGGTCACGATATCTGAGCGCATTCCTGTAGACTTCATGTTCATCGTCGATGTAACCGGAACGATGCAGGCTCATATCAATGGCGTAAAGGATAACATCGAGGGCTTCGTTACGGACCTCAGAAACAGAGGTATTGAATACCGACTTGGTCTCGTTCTCTTTAGCGATTTTGTTGAGCGCTCATACCAGCCTACCGCGGATGTAAAGGAATTTTTGTCGTGGTTAGCAAAAGCCTATGCCAGTGGTGGATTCGATGAGAAGGAGAATGCGTTAGAGGCCATCAAGGATGTAACGAGAACAAAGTGGATGCCGTCGGCCAATCGCGTGGCAGTGATCATCACTGATGCCCCCTACCATCAGTTTGGTGAGAAGGGGAATGGCAGGACGTACATGACAACGGAGACAATCATTCCATTGTTGCGCGAGAACAACGTTCGGTTGTTCGCCATTGTGCCACCGCAGTTGACAGAATACAAATTGATCGCAGAGTCCACACGTGGGGCTGTTTTCGATATCGCCCAGCCGTTCTCTCGGATCCTAGATCAGTATTCCACTCAGCTGACAAATCTCTATGCGGTTACGTACCGTAGTGATTCAAAAATGTTGAGGGACTCAATCAATGTGGCGATTTTGGACGAAAAGAAACGAGAGCTGGTGAAGCAGATCATACCCATCGTTGAGATTGGTCGGAAGTTCATCATCGAGAATCTCCTCTTCCCAACCGGAAGCGCTGTTCTTCCTAAGTCTGTAGAAGAGCTAGATGTCCTCATGGAGTTCATGAAGAGCAGACCTGCGGTTCAGGTGCGAATTGAAGGCCACACTGATAACACCGGCTCTCTGAAAACGAATAAAATGCTTTCGTTAGCGCGGGCAGAAACAGTAAAGGCATATCTCGTGCAGCGTGGCATAGATCAACGTCGTCTGCAGACGGTTGGCCATGGACCATTGCGTCCAATTGCGGACAATGCAACGGAGTTTGGTCGTTGGCTGAACCGGCGAACTGAGATCATCATTATTGCGAAGTAAGGGGCTTCTCAAGTTTGAACGCCTTGCCCTCAAACAGCCTAACGTACTCTCGATTTGATGGTGCATCTACCGGTGAGAGATAGGAGATCACATCAACAACGCCCATCATGTTCGATCGTAGCTCTATGGCAGAGACCGTCCGGGCTGTCCGAAGCGCAATCGCGGTAATGTCGTCACCACTTATCCTTCCTACAAGATAGACTCGTGCCGGAAGTTCGTTCTTCGTTAAAAGGCCGGCTACCATCGAAAAAATGATTGACTGTTTCCCAATGGGGATCTCCTTTGTCTCAGTCATTGCCCTGCGAAGATTTCGCTTGTACTCGCTGATAGAGGCGCACCATGGATCAGTGATCGGCGACCCTACAATCAGATCGGCTGTTGCGGTATCCGCACCGAGATCATGCGCGATTGCAGAGATCACACGATCTGCCTCTGAATCGCTCACGCGGCTATAGATAATGGTGTACACTACACGAGTCGCGGCTTTGCGCTGGGCCTTGCGTATCACCTCGCCAGGCTTCGTGCTGTCCCTGTACAACAGCGACAACACGAGTCCGGTGATCGCTAGTAAGGCAAACATCCCATAGACAAACTTCCAGGCATTCTTGCTCGACGATGGGAGCATTGATTCTTCGGACATGCTCAGTCTTCCGCTGCGAGTTTACTCGATGCGAGATCCACGCTCACAGGATAGGCACCTGTGAAACAGGCAGTGCAGTAACCGATTCCATGACCTTCGGGAACAGCGTCCATCAAGCCCTCTACGCTCAGATAGCGCAGTGAATCAGCGCCAAGATCGCGCGCGATATCGTCTTCGTTCGCATGATGATTCGCAATCAGCTCCTCGCCACTTGGGAAGTCCATGCCGTACATACACGGATACTTAACGGGGGGTGACGTAATTCGTACATGTACCTCACGAGGCTTTGCCTCGCGAATGAGGTTCACGAGAGATCGCGATGTTGTGCCCCTTACGATAGAGTCATCCACCATCACAACTCTGTTACCCTCAAGTACGCCTCGAACGACATTAAACTTCGTCTTGACCTTGAATTCGCGCTGGTCTTGGCCAGGAGCAATGAATGTTCGTCCCACATAGTGAGAACGAATAAGGCCAATCTCAAAGCGGGTTGGAAATAGTTTCTCATTGACACGGGCAAAACCAAGCGTGGCTGTGTTTCCAGAGTCGGGAACTGCGATAACCACGATCTTGTCCTCTTCCGTTCCTTCAACAGGACTCTCCTCAGCGAGGTTCTTTCCGAGCTTTCTGCGCACCTTGTCTACTTGGTGACCGAAGATCTTTGAGTCCGGACGTGAGAAATACACGTATTCGAAGATGCAGTTACGTGATTCTGCCATTGACTCATTGATGTAGTACGAGGTGAACTCGCCGGTTTCAACAGTCTTTTGATCTATGACGAGGATCTCATTGTGCTCAACGTCCCGTACATACTCTGCGCTAATGATATCGAGCGCACAAGATTCAGAAGCAACCACGTAGGCGTACCCGCTATCGTGTTTAATACGCCCAATGCAAAGAGGGCGAAATCCGTGTGGATCGCGTGATGCATATAAGGCGTTTTCAGAGAGCATCACGAGAGAGTACGCTCCCTGTGCTGTTTGGACAGCTTCTCTGATCTGCTCTATCTGCGTTTTCTGCTTGCTCCGTGCGATAAGGTGCAGGAAGAGCTCACTATCTGTAGTGGTTTGAAAGATCGCACCATCACTCTTGAGATTTGCACGCAGCGATCGAGTATTTGTCAGATTCCCGTTGTGAGCCAGCGCAAAGTTTCCACCCATGTAGTTGAAGTGAAAGGGCTGAATGTTTGCGAGGGAGTTGCTGCCCGTTGTTGAATATCGATTGTGACCAATCGCTGCATGCCCCTTTAAGGACTTCGTAAACATGTCGTGCTCTGAGAACACGTCTAGAACCAGACCCTCGCCCTTATGCACTCCAAAGCGCATCTTGTCTTTTACTTCATCATGGTACATCGTAACGATGCCCGAAGCTTCTTGACCGCGATGCTGGAGAGCGTGGAGGGCATAGTACGAGAGAACCGCCGCCTGCGGATGGTTAAACACACCAACGATACCGCACATTATTCGCTTTCGTTCATATTGTGGAAGACGTTCTGTACATCGTCGTCGTCTTCAAGTCTGTCAATGAGCTTGATGATGTCTTCTGCCTGTTCATCACTGACCGTTACGAGAGTGTTTGGAATCCGGCGGAGTTCTGCGCTTGTGACATTGATCCCTGCCTTCTCTAGAGCATGCTGCATGCTTATGAAATTGGCAAAGGATGTGAATGCAACAATGTCATCCTCTTGCTCTTGAATATCATCTGCACCATTATCGATGAGCGTAAGTTCAAGCTCATCACGATCAACTCCCAAGGCCGGAATGGTAAAGACACCCTTCCGCTCAAAGATAAACTCAAGTGATCCCGATGTTCCAAGCTGACCATTGACCTTATTGAAATAGGACCGAACGTTGGCAACTGTACGGGTAGGATTGTCCGTTGCCGTCTCAACCCAAACAGCAACACCATGCGGACCGTATCCTTCATAGTTGGACTCTTCGAGTGAGGCAGAGTCTTTCGCAGATGCCTTCTTGATGGCATTCTCGACATTATCCTTCGGCATGTTCGCCGCTTTCGCGTTCTGAATGATCATCCGTAGACGAGGGTTCAGATCGGGATCAGCGCCACCTTGTTTCACGGAAACCGAAATCTCCTTACCCAGCTTGGTAAAGATCTTCGACATGTTTGCCCAGCGCTTTTCTTTGCGCGCGCGTCGGAATTCAAATGCTCTACCCATTACAATCCTTTGTCGTAAAGTCGATAGGTTCTATACCGTTCACCGTGCATAGTGGTGGTTAGCCCCTTGTTCATCATTTCGTTGCTTTCGAGAATCCAGCTGGCTTCTCCCTTAAGTATGCCTCGCTGCTTTGCGCGTTCTCCGATCTCCATGTAGATCGCTGCATCGATTCCGGTGTTGCGGAACTCGGGCAATACGCCAAGGACGATGATGCGGCAAAGATCAATCGTCTTGCCCTTGGTCAAGAGATGATAGGCGCCCCTGAGAAGTCCACCGTTCTTGTTGTGGATCAATGATTGATTCACGTCAGGTAATGCGAGACAGAATCCCGCGATACGCCCCTTGCTTTCAACGATGAAGACGAGATTAGGGTCGGCAATCTGTTTCAGGTCTGCCGCGAGGAAGTCGAACTCTTCATCCGTGAACTTCACGAATCCCCAGTTCTTCTCCCAAGCCTCGTTGTAGATGAATTTTAACGTCTCCACATCGCGCTTGAACTTTGGTTTGTCTTTAAAGTCGAAACTGCGAAAGACAAGATCATTGCGCTTGACGATCACATCGAATAGCCGCTTCATCTTGTCTGAAGCATAGTTTTCATTGCGCAGTAGGTAGGCAAAAAGATCCTGTGACTTCTTGTAACCAGCGCCTTCAATGAGGTCTGCATAGTAGGGCGGGTTGTAGGTCATGAGGATCACAGGAGGACCATCAAAACCATCAACAAGCAATCCACACTCGTCATTGAGTGACGGATTCACCGGGCCTCTGCATTCCGTCATACCTTTATCGCGCAACCATTGTTCTGCAGCGGTCAAAAGAGACGTTGCAACACCCTGATCATTCACGCACTCAAAAAACCCAAAGAATCCAACCTTATCATTGTGTTCAATGTTATGATTGTCGTTAACAATAGCCGCGATACGACCTACGATCTGACCCTCTCGTTCAGCGAGGAACAGCTGCATCGAAGAATGCTTAAAGAATGGATTCTTCTCCACGTTCAAGAGCTTCTTACGATCCATTAACATTGGAGGCACCCAATGCGGATCGTTCTTATAGAACAACCACTGTGCCTTGATGAACCGAAGTGTATCGCGAGTATGCAAGGCGCGGATAGTGAGACCCATACGTCCTCAAAAAGATTGGTACCGAATCGGACAGAATGCAAAGATACCAACCTCCGAGCGTCGTATCTTTCCGTTCCTATGAACCCGCATTCGGAGCAGCCCGTGTTCACACGTACCCCCATCATCCGGTCATTTCGTCATTTCATTATTCTGGCCAGTGCCGTCATCAGCGTGAGCGCCGGGGAGGGGGCTGACCGTTTCCGCCTTGATGCCGAACGGATGTTAGCCTGGACGCGCGCTGACAATGGCCTATATCCCTTGTTAGCGGACTTCACAGACCACAATCCGAGGCGCATCAGTGGGTCTGAGAATCTAGAAAAGGGGTTAGACTGGATCATTACGAAGATGAAGGCAGAAGGATGGAATGTTCGGACGCAACCGGTCATGGTGCCGAGGTGGAGACGTGGCTCCGAATCACTCACTATGGTTTCCCCAATGGGCCGCACGATTCCGTTCTGCGGGCTGGGAGGTAGCATTGGCACGGATGGTAAGCCGCTGAAGGCTGCTGTGCTTGTGGTAGGGTCTTTTACAGAACTGAAACAACGCGCTGTAGAGGCAAAGGGCAGAATCGTGGTCTATAATGTGCCATTCACCACATATGGTGAAACCGTTGCTTACCGATATAATGGGGCTTCTGAAGCCGCAAGATTCGGTGCGGTGGCATCTCTTGTACGAAGTGTGGGTCCGTTTGGTATCCAGACCGTCCACACGGGTGCCATGGGGTATAAGGATTCCCTTCCTAAGATCCCCTCTGGGGCAATCACGATGGAGGACGCACTGTTGCTCAAACGGATGCAAGATCGTGGTGAGGCAATCGAACTTCAGCTGACAATGGAAGCAACGTGGATGCCTGACGCCCCTTCCCGGAACATTATCATTGAGATGCGGGGTTCAGAGCTACCAAACGAGGTGGTTGTGATGGGAGGTCATATCGATTCATGGGATCTAGGAACCGGAGCCATGGATGATGGAGGTGGCTGCTTTGTGAGCTGGCGCGCTCTTACGATGATGAAAACTCTAGGGCTACGACCAAAACGTACCATCCGCGTCTGCTTCTGGACCAACGAAGAGAACGGGTTGAGAGGGGGCAAGGCCTACGCGGATCAAACAACGAACGAGAAACATGTTCTGGGTATGGAGAGCGACGGCGGAGTGTTTGCACCAACGGGGTTTACGTGCAGTGATACTGGTGAGATACGTAAACGGGTAGAAGACGTGGCAACGCTACTTGCACCAATTCATGCTACAACGATCAGAACGGACGATGGTGGTGCAGACACCGGTCCATTGCTGGCGAGAGGCGTGCCAACAGTGGAGTTAACGGTGCAGGGTGATCGATACTTCTGGTTCCATCATACGGAAGGAGATACGATCGATAAACTCAGCGAACGTGAGATGAACGACTGCGTCTATGCAATGGCCGTTATGGCCTGGTGTCACGCAAACTTTTAAGGTCGAGTAAGAACGTCTCCAATAGCCTCGCGTACTTCTGTCGTCGTGATTCGACGGATACACGGATTATCGCTATGTACACAGTGGATTTGGTCGCATGGATTGCATGCGAGTAGATGGTGAACAAAAGCGCTTCGAGAACCGACCGGACTAAAAATGCGTGGAATACCGGGGCCAAACAGTCCGACAGTGGGAATGCCGAAGCTGGCCGCGATGTGCAATGGACCGCTTTCATTGCCGATGAATAGCGAGGCACCTTCGCTTAACCCGGCAAAGTGTGAGAGAGAGAAAGTGTTGGGGGCTGCAACGGCAGATCCTTTGCACAATTCGATAATGTCAGCGATCTTCGATTCGTCAGAAGGTCCACCAGCACATATAGATTTTATACCATGGTGCTCATAGACCCACCGGATAATGCTCGCAAAGCGATCTGGAGGCCACTCTCTCAAGGGGTGTCGCGCACCCGGCGCAACAACAGCATAGGAATGAAGGTCGTTCTCCTGTAAAAAACTTCGTACAGTTTGTCGCGTCTCCTTGTCAATATAGATACGGGGGAGAAGTGGTTCTTTGTTTTTAAGTAGTGGCTCGATGATCTGGAAATTCGTCTTTGTCTCGTGCAGCTGACCATCCGAAAGCTTGTTTTTCAATCGAACCGTTGCTCTGTCCAGTCGAAGGCGTGGGCGCATAAGCAAGGCCTTTCTAAGAGTTGCCCACGTACCTCGCAATTCAACTACTACGTCGAACGTTCTCGTCCATTCATCGACGGACGTTATGATATCGTTGATGTGAGGATCCGCTTCGATAAGCACCTTGACAAAGGGCTTGCACAATACTGTTATGTGGGCTTCCGGAAAGTCGCGTTTCAGTAGAGCAAATACATGGGTGCACAAGGCCATGTCTCCGATCTCATCAAGCTTCACTACAAGGATGGAGCGAGGAACTACTGTCGAGGCTCGCACCCCTGCATTCAAAAGTTTGCTTGCAAGGACAGATGCGATCAGATATTGGCGTTCACCGCCCACATAGTTATGAGTAGCCATAGAACGTTATTTACCAACAAACGTAACCTTCATGGTCACGGGCTTGGAATCACGAAGTACCGTAACATCTGTTGTCTCGCCCGGCTTGAAAGAGCCAAGAGCCGACATCAAGTCATAGATGTTCTTGATCTGTGTAGGTCCAAGCTTCGTGACAATATCATCGGCGGCTAGTCCAGCCTTCTCGGCTGGTGAACCGGCTTTGACACCAGTAATGCGCAGTCCTTGGGGATCATCAGAATAATCCGGTACCACCCCTAGAGAAACCTTTAAGGCAATACTACTTGATTGATTCGCTGCCGGTTTGTCTGCTCCCTTTGTGAAATCAGGGCGAGTCGGAGAATCACCGATCAATCGCAGAGATCTCTCCACCATCGTCAGGACCAAGGCCTCGCCATCTGGGTTGATCTTATCCCATGTATCTGTGGGTCTGTGATAGTCACTGTGGAGACCGGTGAAATAGAACAACACCGGAATGCCCTTGCCTGTAAACGATGAGTGATCGCTTGGTCCGAAGCCGTCGGCCGTTGTACTCACAGTAAGAGGCAAACCAATTTTTGCGGAGTCTATCACTGAAGGCCATACGGAAGATGTGCCGGTACCTTGGATGTTGAGCTTTCCATCCTTAAGTCTTCCAATCATGTCCATATTGATCATTGCAACAATGTTGCTCAATGGGATCGTTGGGTTAGTGACCCAGTGTTTTGATCCAAGGAGCCCCTTTTCCTCTCCGCTAAATGTCATGAAGACGATTGAACGTCTCGTGGGGCTTTGTGCGAAACGCTGTGCGAGTTCGATCACGCCGGCTGACCCAGAGGCGTTATCGTCTGCTCCATAGTGTATTGCAGGTGTAGTTGATGCTGACAGCGAATTCTCATCACCCATTCCCAAGTGGTCATAGTGTGCACCAACTACTAGGTACTCACCAGAGAGAGTTGGATCCGTTCCGCGCACAATACCTACGATGTTCTGTGTCACGCCTTCTATAAACTCAAGTGAGGTGGTCACTATTGCCGTAGTGTTCGCTAATGTAAATGAGTGCGGCTGCTTTGTCTTCTCGATCTCCAGCTCTGCACTAAAAAGTGTTGATCCTTTTGGAGGGAATACTCGGGCGCATGCGGTCCTACGAACTTGCAGGGCAATGATCCCGGAGTTCTTCCCAAGCCGATCCAGACCAAAGCGAGCAAGTACATCACTCGAGTCGCCCCGTTCATTTACAAAGGCAACAGCCAACGCGCCCTTATCACGCGCAAGAGTGGATTTGTTCCGAAGTGATGCAAGTGGCTTCAATGTTTCATCCTTTTCAGCCCACTTGGGGAGACCGCGAAGGACGATAACGACTTTACCCTTCACATCAATGTCTTTGTAGTCGTCGTACGAGCCGGATGATATACCATATCCAACGAACACCACATCACCAGTAGCAGTGCCGGATTCACTGAAGCCCCATGGTTGATAATCCACTCCGATCTTCCAACCGATCTTTGTTGGCTTAATCATTTCAGCAGGAACGCCCGGCTTTTCAATCACCACTCCAAATGTGACGGAGTTATTGTTACCTAGCTTCACTCCGGTGGTCAGATGAAACGTGTCAGAGAACGCCTGGCGTCCAGCCGGTTGTACATTTCCACGGATGAATTGGTCAACGATGTAGGCGGCCGCGGCTTCTATGCCCGCTGATGCCGGCGCTCTACCTAAGCAGGTCTCAGAGGCGAGAAAGCGAACATGGTCGTAGATCCTCTGGCCCTCCGGTGTTATTGGTTGCTGGCCGAACGCCGTCCCCATTGAACTGACGGTCACAATAAGGGCAACTGGAAGAATTCGAAGAAGCATTCGCATGGTACACTGCTATGTTTGTGGACATGCAAATCTACGTCTCCTTGGGGGCGTGCACTAACAAATCGCCAATGCAATCGAAGATCCGTTCTCTTGCCTCAGATACCATCGTCTATGGTGTTTCCACCGTTTTAGGGCGTTTTCTTACATTTCTCCTAACCCCACTCTACACCAACTTCCTGTCGGCGTCCGAGATCGGAGACGTTGCGGCGATATATGCCATGATCGCCTTTGTGAACATTGTGTACTCCCTGGGGATGGAGTCATCGTTCATGAGATTCTGGGAAAGAGATGAAGACGCATCGAACAAGCGCGTCTTTTCAGTTGCTGTTGTAACTGTTGTAGTGATCGGTGTAGTAGTGACGGCTATTACAGCGTTGTTCGCCTCTACGATCGCGTCTTCTTCGTTCCTGCAGCTCGGAGAGAAAGGGGCGATGTACGTTGCTATTGCGTCCCTCGTGCCATTGCTCGACGCACTCGTGCTTATACCTTTCGCGCGACTGCGCATGCAGCAACGGCCTCGTGTTTTTGCACTCTTGCGCTTGGTTTCAATCGTGGTAACGGTTGGGCTGAACCTTGTCTTCGTTGTAGCAATGGGCATGCACATAGAAGGTGTGCTACTCGCGGGCCTACTAGGAAGCACTGCAACGTTACTTTTCTTTATACCGTCTCTCCGAGGCGTACTTCACACGGTAACATCTGAGTTTGAGGCTTCGAAAAAGTTGTTGAAGGAGATGATGCGTTTTGGTCTTCCTACTGTCCCTTCAAACTTTTCGTCTATCATGGTGCAAGTAGCAGACCGACCGATAATGCTTATGCTCACCGGTAGTGCGATGGTTGGGATGTATCAAACGAACTTTCGGCTTGCTATACCGATGATGATGTTTGTTACCGTCTTTGAGTACGCATGGAAACCGTTTTATCTCAATCATCGTAACGATCCTGAAGCCAAAGGTCTTTTTGCGCGCGTCTTTACGCTCTTCACTATTGTTTGTGGCGCGCTGTTTCTCATGACTAGCCTCGGCATGCCCTATCTGGTTCAGATGCCCTTCATCGGAGGTCGTTTTATCAACCCCCACTATTGGTCGGGGCTTGGTATTGTTCCGGTAGTGATGTTCGCCTATTACTTCAATGGTGTGTTCATCAACATGGCTGCTGGTTTTCATATTGAAAAGCGCACATCATTCTTTCCAGTGGCTACTGGTTTTGCGGCTATTGTTAGCGTTGCAGCTACGTGGTTTCTGGTACCACAGTACGGCATAATGGGTGCGGCGTGGGCAAAGGTCGCAGCCTATGTTGCGAGCGCCGTAATTCTCTATATAGCCTTGCGCCGAGTCTATCCCATGCCGTATGACATGCTAAGGGTTGGTGCAACACTCTTGATCACCGGTGGTATCTACGCAGCAGCAATTATGCTTCCTTACGATGAAACAAGCCGCGTCGTAGCTGTCGCTTCTGCAATTCCTGCCTACTTCTTGCTCATGTTCGCAACGAGGATTCTTGGCCTCTCTACACTGCGCACGCTCATTAAATCGGTGAAACGATGATCAAAGTCAGCCCCCTTATCCTTGGGAGCGCACTAGCCTCTCTTCTCTTTGTATCGTGTACATCTGGTAGGGTAGCAGATGGCCAGAGCGTGGAGGGTAGGAGAGAGTTTGAACTCAAGAAATATCGCGACCCTGCCACGGGATCGATACCTGTCAACATCCGCGCTCTTGAGGTAGACTTTGCACAAACACTCCCCGGTGCTGTCGGCAACAAGGATGGATCTGAAGTTGTACAGGATCTTGGTTCGTGGCAGCAACGTGGACCGTGGAATATTGGAGGCAGAACGCGAGCTCTTGCAATGGATGCGTCCGATAGCAAGGTCATTCTTGCGGGTGCAGTTTCTGGGGGGTTGTGGAGGTCCACTGATGAAGGGGCTTCGTGGTCTCGGATGACAAAGTCTAACCAACTACATACGGTTACAACGGTTGCTCAGGACACTCGCGATGGACACAAGAATGTGTGGTATTACGGCACTGGCGAAATTTATGGTAACTCTTCCCAGATCTCCGGTAATGGTATCTGGAAGTCTGTGGATGGCGGTGGTACATGGTCGGTGTTGCCCTCCACGCTAAGCGCTAGCACGCCTTCAACAAATCAGTTCGCATACACATGGAGGATAGTCACCGCCTCACCTCAGGACAGTGGAGAGGTTTACGTCGCTACGGCTCAATCCGGCATCTATCGTTCTACAAACGGAGGCACAACGTGGACGGGCGTTGCCGGAAGCAACGCTCTCTTCACTGATGTAGCTGTGACTCCCAACGGGACGCTGTACGCGGCATTCAGTGGGTTTACAGGACAGACGGGAAGTGTCTCGTCCCGTTGGGGAGTGTTTAGATCCACGGACGGCTTAACGTGGACGAAAATCACGCCCCCTGAAATGAAGAATACCGTTAAACGCATCGTCCTTGCAGCCGTTCCTCAGCACCCTGACCAGATCTATGTTTTGGCGGAGACGCCGGGAATTGGTGCTAAGGGCACTTCAAACAACCGTGGAAAGGTTCTCGAGGAGTGGCATAGTCTCTGGAAGTACACGTACTCTGCAAGCAACGGAAGCGATGGCGGAAGACAGTGGGAAGATCGGTCGGCGAACATTCCTTTGAGTGAAGAGGCGCGCGGAGACTTCTATTCGCAAGGTGGGTATGATCTCCTCATTCGAGTATCGCCTTTTGATTCGAATCTCGTTGTTGTAGGTGGAACTAATCTGTATCGCTCCACAGATGGATTTAAAACCACGAGCACAAATGCATGGATAGGTGGCTATGGCAAGACGTCTCCGTTTTGGGACAGGTACTCACTGTATAAGAACCATCATCCCGACCAACATGACGTGTTGTTTCATCCAACAAAACCGAGCACCATGATAAGCGTGAATGACGGCGGTATCATGCGTACGGATGACATACGCGCTGCAGACGTTGCGTGGACCGAGCTAAACCGTGGTTATCTCACTACCCAGTTCTATACCATCGATCAAGAACCATATGCAGGAAGCGCAAAGCTGGTAGGGGGCATGCAGGATAACGCAACGTGGACCACAGCCAGCGCAAACGTTGAAGCCCCTTGGACAAGGTTGGGTGGGGGCGATGGTGCTTACTGCTACTTCGCCGATAGTGGTAGGACGCAATACTATTCTTCTCAGCAGGGAAGAATGTATAAGATCTTTTTTGATCAGAACGGCGCCGAACTCGACCGTGCAAGGATAGATCCGGCGGTGAATGGATATTTGGACTATCTCTTCATCAATCCTTATGTGTTGCACCCTACAGATCAGCATATGATGTATCTAGCCGGTGGTCAAATGCTTTGGCGTAATAGTGATGTGCGTGGCATTCCTCCGGGAAAGAATGATTCTACATCGATCAACTGGGACTCGCTTTCGGCAACCAATCTTGGTCCAACGACGGTTCAGATATCATCTGTATGCGCAACCACATCAACGGACTCCCAACATCACGTGGTGTACTACGGTACCACGGACGGAAGGATTTTCAGACTCGACAGTGCCGAAAAAGGACAGCCAAAGCCTGTGGAGATA
>JAPLFN010000121.1:79509-80428 GCA_026390655.1 Candidatus Kapaibacterium sp. | reverse complement strand
GTGCCCTTACCACCTGAGTCTTCGTCTTCGGAGTGCACAGCAAGGGATGTAGGCTCAATGGTGAAGCGTACGTGACGGGTATTTGTATTTGCAAACAACGACACACGCTTGATTGCACTCAGTACTTCGCGCTGATTCATAACGACCGACTTGTCATTATCCGATGGGATCACGTTCTGATACGGAGGATACTTCTCGTCTATTACGCGCGTGGTGATCGTCATTGAACCAATCGTGAATCGCGCATGTGTGCGCGATACTTCCATAGACACATCACCCTCAAGTCTACGAAGCAGATCAACAGCTCGTGATGGAATGATCGCCTCGAGTCCCGTTGGGAAAGGGGCTCCTTCCGGCGATTTGACGATAACGCGACTGAGGCGGAATCCATCTGTAGCCACAGCTGTTACGCTCTCACCATTAAATTGGAAGAACACACCAGTCATGCTCGGACGATACTCTTCCGTAGACACAGCAAAGACCGTCTTGTTCGCCATGCGCATCATGTCTTCCTTGCGGATAGATGCGGATTGCGCCTCAGGAAATGGCGGGATCGTTGGAAACTCTGCGGCGTCAAGCGCCTTCATTTCATATGAACCTGTTGGCGTGCGGACGGTCACGAGTTGCGTTGCTTCATCGGCATTCACTTCAATGGATCCTGCCGACCCTAACTCTTTCACGAGGTCATTGAATTGACGCGCAGGAATCAAGAGTGCTCCATCACGATCACCCGAAACAGTCGTCCGGAGAGAGATAGCGATCTCTTGATCCGTGGCCGTGAACGTTAACTCACTCCCTTTAAGGGACGCGTGAATGTGCTCGAGAACGGGAATAGTGCTCTTTGCCGGTATAGCTGGGAGGACTTTTTGCAATGCCTTCTGAAGATCAGGAAGCGCAACGGTAAACTTCATGCTGTTGG
>JAPLFN010000121.1:35487-79495 GCA_026390655.1 Candidatus Kapaibacterium sp. | reverse complement strand
GGTATGACCCTACAACCTTTCGCCCCGACCAATTCTCAACTGTGATGCTGACCCCGTACGGACATAACAACGCATTCCTCATGTTGGGCATTGGCGCCTGCCTTCTTCTGCTGGCACTATCGCCTGTAGGCACTGCTATGCAGGTGATTCTCATCGCCTTTGGCGTGTTAACCATCAGTTTTACGCTGTGGTTTTTCCGGGATGCCGAGCGCCCCCTACTTTCTGAAGCGGCAACAAATCCTGCCCTTATCATGTCCCCAGCCGATGGTCAGGTGGTCAATGTCGATTCCGTTGCCTTTAGCCCTGAATTGGGTGGAGCGGGCACCCAGATCAGCATTTTCTTATCTCCGTTGAACCTCCATGTGAATCGTTACCCGGCCTCTGGAACCATTCTCGAAGCGAGATACATCCCCGGGGCCTATCTTATGGCGTTCAACCCAAAGTCCAGCACGGAAAACGAGCGGTCTATCTTCGTTCTGGAAAACGCCGTCGGTAGGATTGCCTATCAGCAGATCACCGGTTTTCTTGCTCGAAGGATCGTTTATGACACCCAGGTTGGAGACGTTGTAACCGTTGGAAAGAGATTCGGAATGATGAAATTTGGGTCGCGTATGGACGTGGTTGTTCCCGCCAGTGCAGACGTTTTCGTGCGTCCGGGCGATAAAGTCATTAGTGCCCACACAATTCTCGCTCGCCTTCGCAGCGCAACAGCCTAAGCCATGCGAGTAACTAGATCCGTCATCCCAAACCTCTTTACTCTGGCCAATCTGTTTTGCGGCTTTGCGGCAATTGTAGCCGCGTTTGAAGGTCGAATCAGTCAGGCAACCCTCCTCGTGGTGATGGCCGGCATTTTCGACATGCTGGACGGTGTAGTTGCTAGGATCACAAAGAGCACGTCTGAGTTCGGCGTGGAGCTGGACTCCCTTTGCGACGCGGTCTCCTTTGGCGTAGCCCCTTCGGCCATCCTTTATGTGGTGTTCTTCAGTCAGTGGCATCAATGGGGTTTGTTGCTTTCTTCACTTCCTGCTCTCGCCGGAGTCCTGCGCCTAGCCCGCTTCAACGTGCAACTCACGAGCATGGAGGACAAGCTGTACTTCCGTGGCATGCCCATTCCGGCTGGGGCATTCACAATTGTGTCCTACGTTTATTTATGGCATACGTCGGACATCCTCCCACCCGATTGGAAGCCATTGATGATCGTTTTCGTGACCGTTTTTACGGCCGCGGCGATGGTAAGTACCGTTAAGTACGACAACATTCCGCGCCCGTCATGGCGTAGCTTACGGCAACGACCCATCGTCTTTTCCGTATTTTTGATAGGCATTGTCTCGTCCGTAGTCACTGGCGGCAAGGCGCTTTTCCCGTTCATGGTTGTCTATCTCATCGGCGGCGCTATCCGGCACCTGGTACTCTTTATGCGAGACCGCTCAGATAGTGACGACTCAGTAGAAGAAGCAGACCCAGATCCGTTCACAATGTGATTGTATGAAAACCTACACCGCCTCGATAACAGTAACGCTCCGCCGAGCCATCCTTGATGTTCAAGGTAAGGCCGTTGAACATGCACTCCATTCTCTGCACATGCCGGCATTAGGCAACGTTCGCATCGGCAAGCACATTGAGCTTGACGTGCAAGCTCCTGACAAGGAAACGGCGCATGGCCTTGTGATGGATGCGTGCAGCAAGCTCCTTTCCAACCCTGTGATGGAGGACTTCAGCGTCCACATCATGGAGAAGGCATCCGGAGTACCTGCATGAAGATCGGTGTAGTAACCTTCCCCGGTTCTAATTGCGACGCCGATGCACGCTATGGTGCAACGGTAACCGGCAATGATGCGATTCAGCTTTGGCACAAGGAGACATCTCTGCCACTTGGTCTTGACGTGATCATATTGCCAGGGGGCTTCTCCTACGGTGACTATTTGCGGACAGGCGCCATCGCGCGATTCTCGCCGATCATGAACGAAGTACTTCGTTTTGCAAATAGCGGTGGCCTGGTTCTTGGAATTTGCAACGGCTTCCAAATCCTCTGCGAGTCTGGCCTCCTCCCTGGAGGTCTCATCCGCAATGAGAATCTCTCCTTTGTCTGCAAGGATGTGCATCTTCGCGTTGAAAACAGTGTAACACCGTTTTCGTGTACGGTGAAACTCGGCACCGTGTTGCGGGTTCCTGTTGCACATGGAGATGGCAGGTTCACAGCCCCACAGGAAACGATTGACCGTATTGAAGGCAATGGTCAGGTTCTCTATCGGTATACGACGGCCACGGGAGATGCAACTCCTGAGTCGAATCCCAATGGAAGCATTCATAACATTGCCGGAATCATCAACGAACGTGGCAACGTTATGGGGATGATGCCTCACCCGGAAAGGGCCTGCGAGCCAATTCTGGGTTCTGCTGACGGCGTAAGTGTCTTTGCTAGTTTAGATCTTCACGTAGCACATTCTATTCTCATTTAACGGAGCGATCCATGTTCGGATTACCTGGCGGTATGGAGTGGATCTTGATCCTCTTCGTGATTGTCCTTTTGTTCGGTGCAAAGAAAATCCCTGAACTCATGAAGGGTCTCGGCTCTGGAATACGGGAGTTCAAAAATGCTTCGTCCGGTAAGGACGAAGAGATCCCCCGCCCAAAGAACGATTCGAACCAAGACTCAGCGAACTAACATGTTTGATGTAGGTGGCGGCGAGCTTGTGCTCATTTTTCTCGTTATCCTTCTCCTCTTTGGTCCCAAGAAGATCCCCGAATTCGCTCAACAGGTGGGTCGAGGTATCAGGCAGTTCCGAAAGGCCCAGGAAGACCTAACCCAGCAGATCCGCGATATCTCCGCAGATGTTGCCGTACGAGATGCAACCAATGTCGCCTCTGCAAAGCCCCCTGTAGTGATCTCTCCTCCTGATGACAGCGTTTCGAGGGGTGCCTCAGAACCTTCGGTAGCAGAACCTGTTGAACCTCTAGACACTGACACTCCATGATCGAACAGTCTGCGTATAGCGGTGACAGAGATAATTTTGCGAATGGTTCATCAACGGTACAACGACGAACCGCATCGTTCTTGCAAAGGATTGCAGATCGAAAAGAACTAAATGTATTTATAAGTTCTGATAATGAATCGGTTCAGTCGGCTGCTGAGGCTGCAGACGAGCGATTCGCTACTGCACTGCAAAGGCCGCTTGAGGGAATCGTTGTTGCGCTCAAGGACAACATTTCCTTCAAGGGTCTCCCCATGACCTGCGCTTCGCGCATGCTCGAGGGGTTCAAGCCGCTGTATGACGCAACAGTGGTTGAGCGGCTCCGCGACGCTGGTGCGATATTCATTGGGAAAACCAACATGGATGAGTTTGCCATGGGCTCATCCAACGAGACATCGGCATTTGGTCCGGTGAAGCACCCACTCGACCCTGCTCGCGTGCCCGGAGGTTCGTCAGGGGGCTCTGCGGTAGCCGTAGCCGACGGTATGTGCCACATTGCGCTTGGCTCTGATACGGGTGGATCTATCCGTCAACCGGCAGCCTTCTGCGGCACCTACGGTCTCAAGCCTTCGTACGGTAGGGTCTCCCGGTATGGCCTTGTTGCTTTTGCGTCTTCCCTTGATCAGATCGGCATTTTTTCTCGGACCATCGAAGACATGCAGGCCGTTTTTGAAGTGATCGCTGCACACGATCCCATGGACTCTACATCGGTTGAAGCCCCTTTATTGGTGCATATTCCGTCAGATAGGCTGCTCCGCGTTGGGGCCATGCCTCTATCGCAACTCTCCGGGTGTGAGCAGTCAGTGATCGATGCATACGGCAGATACCTCGATGCATTGCGAGCCACGGGTGCGAGCGTTGAGGACATTACGATTCCACATAGTGAGACCTGGATCCCAACCTACTTTATCCTTGCAACCGCTGAAGCCTCGAGCAACCTAGCCCGGTTTGACGGCGTCCGCTATGGACTCCGCGTCACAGCCGAAGACGGCAACGTAACAACGTCATCGCGAACCACAGGCTTTGGCACAGAGGTCAAACGTCGCATCATGTTAGGCACCTACGTTCTTTCGAGTGGGTATTACGATGCGTATTACGGCAAGGCGCAAAAGGCACGTCGACTTATCCGCGATTCATACGTTGACATCTTTAAGAATGTGGATGTCTTGGCCATGCCCACTACGCCTACCACCGCCTTTGGTATTGGCGAAAAGAGCGATCCCGTAAGTATGTGGCTTAGCGACTACTTCACCGTGTCGGCCAACATCGCCGGAATACCAGCTCTAAGCATCCCATTCGGCACCGATGCCGCCGGGCTCCCTATTGGCATGCAGCTGCAGGGTCCGATGAATAGTGATGAGATGTTGATGAGGGTTGCTGGGAAGGTGACCGTTCTTACACAAACGTGATCGGCACCTGGATCTTCTCTGAAATGCTCAGTTTTACTGGACAGGTATTGACGGCATTGGTCAGAATCATAACATCGTGATCGTCAAATGGCTTGTTGAGCTTAATGTCTACGATGAGCCGGCCGATACGGCGCAGGGGATCGGCCACCATCTCCTTTTTGACGGTCAACTTGGTGCCCCGTACGTCCCAATCGTGCTTATTGGCAGCCAACCCAATGTAGGTGAGCATGCAAGAGCCTAGGGCCGTTGCTAGGAGGTCCGTTGGGGAAAAACTCTCGCCCCTTCCATGGTTGTCGACAGGGGCATCGGCCGTTAACGTAGTGCCGGACGGGCCATGCGTTGCGGTGGAGCGCAACTCGCCTTCGTAGATCAGTGTCATTTCAACCATTGAAAACTCCTGTCGTTGATGGTTTGTCCGTAAATTTGTGTTCTATCCCACAAAGGACTTGTCAATATGAGCGTTCTCGTCAACAAAAAATCTAAAATCATCGTTCAGGGCCTCACTGGAAGCGAAGGTACGTTCCACGCCTCTCAGATGCTGCAGTATGGTACAAACGTTGTCGGAGGCGTTACGCCCGGCAAGGGAGGTACAATGTACTCCGGCAAGGGGGAAGATACCTTTACTCGACCGGTTCCCGTCTTCAATACTGTATCTGAAGCAAAAGCAGCCACAGGCTGTGATGTCTCGATCATCTTTGTACCGGCTCCGATGGCAGCAGATGCAATCCTCGAGTCTATCAATGCGGGAATTGATGTGATCGTCTGTATTACAGAAGGAATTCCAATCAAGGACATGATACCGGTTCAGGCAGCGCTATTGAATTCGTCTAGCCGCCTGATCGGTCCAAACTGCCCCGGCATCATCACTCCCGGCGAATGTAAGATCGGCATTATGCCGGGCTTCATTTTCACGCAAGGTCCTGTTGGATTGGTGTCGCGCTCTGGTACACTCACATATGAAGCAGTTCGCCAACTGTCGGACGTTGGTCTCGGACAGACAACGTGTATCGGCATAGGGGGCGATCCTATTATCGGCACACGGTTTATCGATGCGATCAAACTCTTCAATGAAGACCCTAAAACGCTTGCTATTGTTATGATCGGTGAGATCGGTGGCAGTGCAGAAGAAGAGGCCGCAGAATACATCAAGAAGTATGTCAAGAAGCCCGTCGTTGGCTTCATTGCGGGCCAAACAGCTCCTCCCGGACGTCGCATGGGTCACGCCGGTGCGATCATTTCCGGCGGTAAGGGCACAGCTGCAGACAAGATGGCAACCATGCGTGCATGTGGCATCCATGTTGTTGAGTCTCCGGCAACAATCGGTATTACGATGAAGAATGTAATGTCGGGTAAAAAGACTCCGGCTAAGGCGCCGTCAAAAGCAACTGCAAAAAAAGAAGCAAAACCGGCAGCAAGGAAGCAAGAAGCAAAGAAACCAACAAAGGCTGTCCCGGTGAAGAAGGCTAATGCGAAAAAGAAGAAGTAACTCTGTAACCCTGTAACCAAAGAAATCCCCAATGGAACGTACTCTCTGTATAATCAAGCCGGACGGTGTCCGCAATAACAACATCGGCAATATCGTTGCGATGATCCAAGCAGCCGGATTCCGCATCCTCGGTATGAAGCTTACACGCATCTCTGCCTCAGTTGCCGGCGAGTTCTACGCTGTTCACAAAGAACGTCCGTTTTATGGCGAGCTCGTGAACTTCATGTCGAGCGGAGCAATCGTTCCGATCGCCCTTGAAAAAGAGAACGCAATCGCTGACTGGCGCGCGCTGATCGGCGCTACCGATCCTGCGGAGGCAGCTGAAGGCACGATTCGTCGCGCATACGCTACCAGCAAGGGCGAGAACGCAGTTCACGGCTCCGATTCTGTTGAGAATGGCCTCGGCGAAGTGGCCTTTTTCTTTGCAGAGAGCGAACTGATCAACAACGCCTAACATCACAACACGAAACGGATGTTCGCGTCAGTTGTTCTATAGCGAGGGCGGTATTCCGCCCTCTTCTCGTTTGTGCACGTTTTGTAGTAGATTTCCATGATTCAACGCATCACAATGACATTAAGACCCCTCTTCGCTTTCGCCTTATGCGCAGTGTCTATGGCTGGCATGGTGGTTGCCCAACAATCGGGCACCGCGCCTGCCGGACGAGAGTATCGTCTTCAAGCGCTGTACCGATCGGGTATCGCCCAGAATTACGAAGTTGTTGAACAAACAACGGTAGAACGGACTCATAGCGACTCTTCACAAAAGACATATGAACGCAAGGTGACCTACTTCGTAACTGTTCGCTGCATTGAATCATTGGATGGCATTGCCAAGCTTGTAGTAAATATTGATTCACTCATCTATGCCTTTAAGGCAAAGGGCGAGCAGATCACGTACGACTCTCAGAAGGATATAACGCCTAAAAACTTCGCCGACCTAAACAACTACATTGGACCGCTCAACAGGACCTTTGAACTCACGGTCAGTCCGTATGGCGAAGTCACAAAAATCTCTGGAGACCAGGTGGAGTATTGGCGGGACTATTTGCAGCAGAATTCCGCAGATCTCGACACCGTGGTGTATTCAATTTGGATGCAATCTCTGGACCGTGAGAACTTGTTACAATATGGCGATCTTCAAAAGCGTGTTATTCCCGGTCTTCGTAAAGCCGTTGACTCGACGTGGAATCACAACCTTACTCTTAGGATAGATGGCGTTGTCTTTGATGGCAAGGTGACCTCCCGGTTTGCGTCGTACGCGGGCGGACTCTATTCGCTGATCACAAAGGATACTATTCCTGTTCGGAAGAAACAGGTCGTGCATATTTACGGCATTCCATACCTGAGTACGGTAAATGACGGTGGGGCTATTGTCGACAATACCCTTACCCTCTCTGCCAGTGGTACGATAAACGAAGTGACCACCGTGACGAATGCTTGGTTCCGTGCAAAGATTCTCAACGAGGCATTCATGCACCGTATTACCACCACCACTCAGTGGAAACTGACAGGTCAATATCAATGGTAACTCGACTTCTCGCCTTCCTAATTCTATCGGCCGTCATAGCAGCCTGCACTGGGAACGATTCACCCCATGAGGCAGCCAAGGCGGGCTCCGGCGATCTGACTGCAGCAGATACTGCAAGTGCCACAACGATCGCGTTCGCCGAGGCAAAGCTCGATTCATTTGTGTTGCGCTATAAGAAAGGCGATGTGTTTCAGTATCGCGTTCGACAGTTCTCAGAGGCCGGTCCCGACTCAGCTGTCTCATCAACTACCAGCTCGCACGTCTATACGAAAACCGTTCGCGCTGTACGATCCGATGGCCGTAGTGTGCAGCGCACAAATCCAGACTTCGTACAGTTCAACGCCATCATCGGTGAAGAGGTCTCAATCTATGTATCTCCACGTGGCGCTCTTTTACAGGTTGGCGACGTATCACCAATTGTCAAGAAGATGGTCGCAAGTGCTAAGCAAGCAATCTCGCCGGAATTAATGAATCAGCTGGCAGAGCAGGTAAAATCGGCTGTTTATGGGTCATTCCATGGGCAAGAAATCATTCCATATCCTGCCGTGAAGATTGATTCAAATGGCAATTGGTCTAACGCGATGACAACGCCCCTTGCCGAACTTTTTCTTGTCTCCACCATGGCGAACTACCACATTGTCGATGTGAAAGCGCTTGGCAATCGACGGATGGCGTCGATAGCAGCAACGATCGATGGTGCTATACGTGTTCGCCCCCTACCGAAAAACGCGCCATTCTCCGCGAGGATCGATGCCTCGTCCATCACTGGCACGTCGCGCTCCCTTCTCGATGTTGAAGGGGGCTACACAATCTCAAAATCGAACGCTATTAGGTTTTCTGTGACGGCAACAATCGTTTCGCCGAAGGGCGAGCGGAAGACCGTTTCACAGGCACAGAATTCACGCTACGAGATAGAACTGTTGCCGTAAGTATTATGCCGAAACAAAAAGTGGACCTGCGTAAGGTCTTCCAACCGAGCGACTCCATCGCGTTTCTTGTGATCGCGATAGGATTGTTCATAGCCCTCTTTCTCGACGAGATGTCAGTTCGCCTTATCGGCATCTGCGTCACTGTTCTTGGAGGCGTGGCACTCTTCATGATCGTGTCTCCCCGCCTGACCGATCTTCAGATCATAGCGCCGGTACGACCATCGCAAACTCCCGATATCGGTTCGCGCACTGTACAGGATGTAGACAAGAAGTCTCAGACATTTGACCCTGACGACTATCGTGAATCGTTTGGCGAATCTGAATCCGGCGAGTCCTTGTTTGTCGATGAAAATCAGATCGACCTCTTCGAAGACGAAGTCACGATCATCACGAAGACTTCTCCTCCAACGATACTTTCCAAAAAGACAGAAGCCCCATTAAAAACAGCCGATGCATTCGTTGAGCACCTCGATGGAGAATCGAGTGTTCGTGTAATGGGCAAGCGCACAGGGACAAAGACCGCTCCTCCAAAGCTTGTGAGCGAGTTACGGCAGGAACGAGCACGCAAGGATCTGGCCGACCTCGCTGCTCAGAGCGATGCCGAAGTACCGGCATTTTCATCGTCTACGGCAGTGATCACGGGTCCCGTGAAGGAAGAGATACAGCTCTCAGATGATGTTATTGTTCGTCCGCTCTCACGCACAAAGATCGAAGAACCTGCTCCGGAGCCTGCTCCTGAAGCGATCGACTTCGAGCCAGCATCGGCGGCTGATCCTTTAGTCGAGATTGTAGACACAATAGAATCGGACGAATTCACCGTGCTGCAATCTGAGTTCGAGCCAGTGTCTGAAGCGGCAATCCAGGATGAGCCCGAGCACGTTGTTGCTCCGCGAGAAACATTCCGCCGCTCCTCTTCAGTAGACCTCAAGACGTTTGTCAATGAAGAAGCAGATGAAGATCTCACATCACAAGAACCACGCCGCGAATTCGATCACCTGCTCAACCGTGTTTTGATGGTGATCCGTTCTGTTACGAATGCACGTACAGCCGCGTTCCTTTGGGTAAACAGTGAACGTCAACAGCTTGTTGTTGAAGCAAAAATTACTGAGGCTGAAGCAGAGTTCACTACTGAGCGTAAGATCCCGATGGGGTATGATGCTTTAAGCCAGATCGCCCGCGAGGGACGCCCGGAGATCATCACGCAAATCAGTCCAACTGCAGAGCTTGAGCTCATTCCGTATTATGATCAGCCGGCCAACACGATGTCTTTCATCGGTGTTCCGGTATACTACGGTGGTAACGTTGTAGGGATTCTGTGTGCAGACTCCCTCATTGAGGATGCCTATTCCGACATCACAGTTGGCTTCTTCGGTCAATTCACCAAACTCATATCAGGTCTGGTCTCGTCCTACACATCGAAGTACGACCTGCTTCTTGCTTCTGCAACGCTTGAGGCTACGAAGCACTTCCGTGAGCATATTGGTGGCGTCCCAACATCGGTCCAACAAATCACTCGTGCACTGTTCGCAACACTCATCCAGCACATGGACATCAGTAGAGTAGGTGTTGTGAGTTACGACGTATCACAACGGTCCTGGACGCTTACGGACGCACGATCCGCGATGGATGATGACTATCGTTCAAACGTTGGTCATGGTGTGGACCTAGCTACGTCTGCTGTAGGGCACGCGATAAACTCAGCGACAACGGTGACGCATACTGAAGAGTTCAACGGCATTCGTGTGCTCGCTCGCGAGCCGGTGATCGACCAAGGTCAGTTCATTGCTGTACCGATCTGCACATCATCGGACTCGTATGGAGCCCTCTTTCTAGAGAATCTCGAGTCTACGTTGTCGCAAACAGACATTGCCTTGGTGGAAGTATTAGGTGAGCTCGCCGGCCCGCTCTTTGAACATCTCCGCATGTCGGAAAGTCTCGAAGGCTCGGCCCTGCTCGATTCCGCTACCGGCGTACTCAACACGCCGGGGTTTGAAATGCGTGTGCGAGAAGAGTTTGCACGCGCCGTGGATTACAATTTGCCTCTCACACTCTGCATGCTGCATCTCGATGCTTCACGCACCACCGGTGAACAGCGTGAACACGCAGTTTTGCACGTTCTCCGCTTGGTGAAGGAGCAGCTTCGTGAGTATGACATCGTTGCTCGTGTGGAACCGGACCGCCTTGCCCTCGGCCTCGTTGGCTATCGCCTACAGGAGGCACAGAATTGGACAGAGACGATGCGTCGTGAAATTGCGAGCACGCCCGTGGAGATTGATGGGAAGCGTTTGTCGTTCACCGTGTCCATCGGCATTGCGCAATCAGAGCCACGCGACACATGGGATGATCTCATTGCGCATGCTCATGCAGCACTTGAGGTGAGCAAGAAGTCTGGGAACAAGGTTACGGTGTTTGCCTAGTCGTTGTCGGGTCCAATTGTGCTAAATCGAACCAAGACTGGGCAATGATCGCTTACTGCATCCGCAATGTTCTCCTTGAGGAACGAGCGGAAGTCCTCCATGCGCTCAGACCCTTTGATGACCCTATCGCGGGCGCTCTTCGATACAACTACCTGGTCGATCGTTGTCCACTGATCATTCTTGCAGCTCTTAAGAGTGCTTGTTAGAAAGATCATGTTGTCGCTTTCCATCAGCGACGTAAGAGTTGCCTGCTGACGTCGTGCAGTGAAATCGTTGAAGTCACCGACGATCATAATATCTTTTTCCGGACCACTAGCTATCAACGAGTCGGACCATGCACGAAGCATTTCCACTTGCTTCGTGCGCATCACTCTAGATTCGTCTCTCATCTGGTTGGTACTGTCGTAACGCGAAGTGCTCTTCAGATGAACAACCATCATCGTCCAATCGAACGCACCCTTTTGACAATGCAAGACGAGGCCCGGGCGCATGCCGGTGCGGCCGAGTGTAAGGGGCTGAAAGACTCCGAGCTTTTCAACGGAAAGCCCCTTGCGAAAGATCACTCCAACATTTTGCTTAATGCCTGCATCTGTAATGAAGCCATCATACCCATCAAGGTAGCGCAGTACGCGTCGCAAAGCGCCATCGTTCTCAACCTCTTGCAGCCCGAGAACATCCACGCCGGATCGTGATATCACATCGGCAATGAGAAGGCATTCTTGATCGGTACGGGGCTTCTTGTCGTCAAGCCCATCGCCAAGCCACTCAACGTTGAACGTGCCGATGTTTACTGTTGTGTCGGGTGCGCCTTGTGGTGACTGGCACGATGTGAGTGCCAACAACGACAACACACACATGGCCCATGTAGTTGTTTTCATCCTCTTCCCGTTAGTATGGCCTTTGCAACATAGCCCGCTACTTGCGGATTCTCCTTGAGGCGACGTGTAGAGTATCCATACCAATCTTCACCAAAAGGCACATAGATACGGACAGGATGTCCATTGCGGATGAGGATGTTTCGCCGATCCTCTCTCACGCCAAGCAGCATTTCAAACTCATACCGTTCTTTTGGCAGTAGTCTTTCAGCGAGCAGCTTCTCCGCATCAACAATGAGTGCCTCGTCGTGGGTAGCAATGTGGGTTTGACCTTTTGCGGAAAGTAGGAGTCGCAACAGCGACCGATAACTGGAACGGATCTCCTCCGGGTCCTTAAATGCATGGTCTTCGCTCTCCACATAAATCCCCTTGCAGAGGCGTACAGACGGATCATACGCTAGTAGGGACAAGACATCCGCTTCGGAGCGACGCAGATATGCCTGGATTACCACGCCGACATTGTTGTGCCCATCTCGCCGCAGCCTTCTATAAAAGTCGAGAGTGATGTCGGTATATGGCGTGTTCTCCATATCCATGCGAACAAACACTCCGAGGGCGGCGGCCTTCTTGACGAGAGACGAAACGTTCTCGTAGGCAAAGTCATGATCAATGTCCAGCCCCAATGACGTGAGCTTAACGCTCAAGTACGATGCGAGGCCATTGCCATGAATTGCATCAATAACCGACGCTTGTATAGCAGTATCAGCTATTGCACGCTCCCGCGACGAAACAAATTCACCGAGCACGTCGATCGTAGACGATGCACCTCGAGCCATAAGGTCCTTCGTAACGGCAACAGCATCAACGAGATGTGGCCCAGCGATGTATCGCTGAGCCACAAGACGAACTATGCTTTTCGGAATGATCGGGAGACTGACAACAACGAGCTTCGTAAACAGACTCACACTTCCCCCACGTTCACAAGAATTAGCGAATGACAACTACGGGAGCAACCACCTGCATACCATCGCCTCGGACAGCAATTCGGTACGAACCTGCTGCAACGTTGTTGAGCGGAACTTCTACTATGGTAGAACCGGAAGCGATAGAAACATCGGATCGAAGTACTAACTCCCTGCCCTCGCTCGAGATGAGAATGATATCATATTGACGTGACTCTGAAGTGGCGAGACCAATTCGAACCACGGACGACGCTGGGTTTGGGGACACCGATGTGATGGCAAATGGTACGTCTTCAGCAACCTCGCTAACTGACACAGGAGCATCACACGAATCCATCGTCAAGTTGTTACGTGTATCAAGAACCTCTTCCGTTGTGGCATCGATCACACGGAGTTTCAACTTTGTGCCTTTCGGTACACCACTCATATTGATATTGCGGCTAAACACCTGCCACATTGATGCCTCGATCGTAGACTGCTGCGTGGCGTTGCGCCAATTAGCCCCATCGTCCGTACTGTATTGAATTCGTATGGTGGGAATGAAATCTGCACTCCAACGATACTGGTTCAACTGATTCTTACAAAGCGATGCGTTCTCGGCAGGGATCTCTAGCGCATACCGTCGGACACCAATCGCAAAAGCACCACTTGTAGAAGGGGCATCCGGTGAACTAAACGCAAACACCCGCACACGTGCGTTTTCTGTAGCGATGATCGGAACGGTCCACGTGTAGGACGTAGCACTCGATGAAGCCAATAATGTCTCAAACGTCACGCCATCAGGCGCAAATTCAAGCTTGACATTTCCAACACCGGCACCCTTTGTCCACCTAATGTTGAATGCTGATCCGCCACCGACACGCTCTCCACCTTTCGGTGCATCGAGGACAACGGGAATATTGATTCGATAACTCGCAATGGACGTGTCGCGCACTGCCTCATTCGTAGCATCTGAGATGCGAATCCAAAATGGGGACACGGGAATGCCCGGAATTGTCCAGAGATACTGCCGGTCAGCAGCGTCAACATTTGTAGCGATGTTGGTCCATGGCCCCTTGTCTGAACCACCCCAACTGATGTTGACCGTTGAAACACGCGCAGACGACCAACGAATGGTCATCTTTTCGCCCAGGTTATAAAGCCCAGATCCTCGAGGTTCCGAGATATGTATCGCTGGACTGGTAATAAGCAAATTGCACGGTGCAGCTGCCATCCAGCCGCGCATTCTCTCTCCAACCTTGTCGCCATACGTCATAGGAACTCGCTCACCATTCACATCTTCACAGTAGCTCATGATGGTGCCATCGACAATATGTCTCAGATTAGCATCCTTAAAGCAAGCGTCAGTACCATCTGATTGAAGCATACACGTGTCGATAGGTGGGCTCCAATAACAATTATGCGTGTGATATGCGCCGATGTTGTGACCTATCTCATGTGCAACAACTTCAACGTCAGAGACATATGCATTTGACCTTTTCGGGTCGCCCGGTATCTGAGACGCGTTCATGAACATGCCGGTTACGCTATACCCACCGTCGTTCTTCTTGTTACACATCTGACCTAGATAACCGATCCCCAAAACATTTGAGCCCCCTCCGCGATAGAGTGCGAACAAGTGGGCTACGGTTCGATTCACGCTGTTGTGCGACTGCGACCAGTCCCGTGCAAACTCCTGAATCAACGAAGGAATGTTCCTTCCATCGTAGAAGTACCCGGTTGGTTCATCCTTGGTATACTTTTCGAAGTACGTCAAGTAGATCGTAGCGTCAAGTTCCTGCTCAAATGTTTGCGAAACCGCCGCCACGATCTTGACAAAGTACTGAGTGATCTCTTCGTCCGTTTGTCCACGTGCCTTCATTGCGCTGTCGATATCTTCCCGCAAGCCCACCGCAAGCTTGAATTCACGGAGATAGTCGGCTTGACTCGCTTCGACGTTCTTGGCTTTTGGCGCAATCGACATACTTCTTATAACGGTCTCAGGATCTAATGGCCGATCTTCGCTCGCACATATGAACCGTGCTATCGGGTCAAGACTCAACATCGTTTCTTCATCTGCAATCGTGTGCGCAGTTGCCCCTTCACTGCGCGGTTTGCTAAAGTCGCGGCCGATAAGGGTGAGTTTGCGATTTGCGGTTTGGATATAGCCAGTAATCTCACCCTCACTATAGTGAATGGAGACCTTCGTCTTTCGATCACCGTTGACTGTTCCTATATAGGAAACAACGGGACGTATTTTCATGGCAACCTTGCCCGCCTTCGTATGCGTGTAGAACTCCGTATTGGCGTCAAACACAGCACGCGTTCTCACCAACACGAGATCGCCGGTAACGTCACCGGGCAATTCAAAATTCTTTAGCGTGACGTACCGATCTTGCTTTTCAAACACAGATCGAGCAACACTATGTTGCAACATCATTGACTTGATATAGCCATTGGTTTGTACATCAAGCGAGTTCTTTGACGCTTGCGCAGGTATGAACAGCGATCGAGCATCAAGCGTTGTCTGAGCTTTTACAGCTAACCCAGAAAAGCAAAGGGTTAGAAGAAAGATCAAGGAGAAAACTGCCTTGTGTATCATATAGATCTCTCTGTTGGTAGATCCCATAAAGATACGCAATGGCGGGAGGCTCCCTCATGCCTTCTAGTGAACTACCTCACTATGGTAATTGATGCTGAGGACTGGGCAGCACCAACTCGGATAACCAGGCGATACATCCCGGCGGCAACGTCACCAATCGGGATCTCGACGGTGGAGGACCCGGAATTCAGCATGAGTTCGGAACGAAGCTCGATCTCTCGTCCGTCGCTGGTCACTAAAAGTACTTTGGCACCTAGATTCTCGCTGGAGCTGACGCCGATCCTTACAAAAGATGACGCTGGGTTAGGGGAAACCGATGTGATGGTAAAGGGCACTTCTCCAGCAAGCTCGCTAACGGACACAGGAGCATCACACGAATCCATCGTCAGGTTGCTGCGGGTATCTAGAACTTCTTCAGTTACCGCGTCGATCACGCGAAGTTTCAGCTTTGTGCCTTTCGGCACTCCGCTCATGTTGATGTTACGGCTAAACACTTGCCACAATGCAGCGTCGATCGTGGATTGTTGAGTTGCATTGCGCCAATTAGCCCCATTATCAGTAGAGTATTGAATTCGAATGGTGGGAATAAAGTCTGCACTCCAACGATACTGATTCAATTGATTCTTGCATAGAGAACCATTTTCTACCGGGATCTCAAGTGCAAACCGGCGGACACCGATCGCAAAAGAACCACTTGTTGAAGCAGCGGTTGGAGCATTGATGGCAAACGCACGAATGCGTGCGTTCTCCGTTGTAATGACCGGAACGGTCCATGCGAACGACGTGGCAGCAGATGAGGCCACGAGTGTTTCAAACGTTGCACCGTCTGGCGCGAATTCGACCTTTACATTTCCAACACCAGCACCCTTTGTCCATCTCACAGTAAATGCAGATCCGCCACCAATTCGCTCGCCACCTTTTGGAGCATCGAGGACCACTGGGATGTTTATGCGATAGCTTGCGATGGACGTATCGCGTACAGACTCGTTGGAGGCGTCAGAAACGCGGATCCAGAATGGCGACGCGGAAATAACAGGCATGGTCCAAACATACTGGCGATCTGCCGCGTTAACGTTAGAGACAATGTCTGTCCATGGCCCCCTGTCAGAGCCACCCCAGCTGATGTTTACTGCGGACACACGAGCGGACGACCACCGAATGGTCATCTTATCGCCAACATTGAAGAAGTCCGAACCGCGTGGCTCTGTAATGTGAATCGTTGGTGTGGTCACCAATGGAGTACACTGAGAAGCAGCCACCCACCCACGCATGCGTTCCGAGGCGCGGTCTCCGAACGTCATTGGCGTGCTACTGCCGTTCACAAGGTGACAATAGCTCATGATCGTGCCTGGAATGACTCGACGCAACGAAGGGAGATCGTAACACGCATCAGTGCCATCGGACTTCAACTGGCATGTATCGATCGGGGGGCTCCAATAGCAAGAATGCGTGTGATATGCCCCAATGTTGTGTCCCATCTCATGTGCACTTACATAGACATCCCATACGAACGCGTTTGACCTATTCGGGTCTCCCGGCAATGGAGATGCGTTGAGGTACATCGTAGAGACTCCGTAACCACCTTGAAATTTCTTATTGCAGAGCTGGCCTAGATAGGCAATGCCCCCAACAAACGTACCGTTTACAGGACGAACCAAGGCATAGAGATGGGCTACAGTCCGATCGACATTATTCGCTACGCTGGCCCAGTTTCTGGAAAACTCTTGAAGCAGTTTACCCGGCTCTCTACCGTCATAGACGTACCCTGAAGGTTCGTCCTTCGTGAACTTCTCAAAGTACCCAACATAGAGTAGGGCATCGAGCTCCTGCTGATATGGCTGCGCCATGCAGGCCGCGATCTTCATAAAATATTGAGCAATCTCTTCGTCAGTCTCGCCGCGCAACTTCATTACACTGTCAATGTCTTCGCGGAGGACCATTGCAACTTTGAACTCGCGCAGATACTCAGCTTGCGTCTTCTCCGCCCCCTTCAGTCGTGAGGGAACTGACATCTGACGCGCCATTGCGTCTTGGTCTACCGGAAGTTCTTCTTGGCCACAGAGAAATTTAGAAAGAGGATCCACGCCAAACATCGTAACCTCATCAGCAATAGCGTGAGGAGTCCCATCTGAAGTGCGATGAAGCGAATAGTCGCGACCAATAACGGTGCGTCTTCCATTGGCTCCTATAACAAAGCCTGTGAGATTCCCTTCGCTATAGTGCAGAGAGACCTGCGTTGACTTATCACCATCGACAGTGCCACGGTACGACACAATCGGCCTCACTTTGAATGCGACCTTTCCTGCCTTCGTATGAGTGTAGAACTCAGTATTGGCATCAAAGACGGCACGCGTACGTTCAAGAACAAGCGTACCCGACTCGTTGCCGGGCATTGGGAAATTCGAAAGGTTGAGGCGCTGATCCCGCGAATCAAAAGCGGTGTTGGCCAGCTCGTTCTGCAACATCATTGAGCGAACGAACGAGTTTACTTGGGCATTCGGTACGTTCTTCCCCACATTGATCGGAGAGAACATGAGTCTGGCATCGACGGTCTTCTGTGCGGTTAGCAACGATGAAAACATGATGAGACTTACAAAGAAAACACCAACTCGAGTCAGGGTACTTGCCATTATGTCACTACAAAAGATATGTTGAGAGAAAATTACTTATCGTGTTACTACAACGGATACAGTAGACTGAGCGTTCCCGTCTCTCATACTCAGCTGATATGATCCCGAAGGAACATCATTGAGAGAAACCTCAACTGTTGACGATCCAGCCGGCAAAGATACAGCACTCGAGAGAGCTATCTCTTTGCCATCATTCGTTACCAGCACAACAGCACACTGCCGAGTATGGTCTGACCGTACAAGAAGTCGTATGATCGATACAGCAGGATTTGGGCTCACCGACGCAATTGCAAATGGCTCGGTATCGGTTACTTCGTCCACTGAAACCAGACTACAAGAATCCAACCGCATAGAACTACGCGTGTCCAAAACCTCGTTTGTTTTTGCCTCGATCACGCGGATTCGAATCGGTGTACCACCGGGAACACTGTTCATGTTCACGTTGCGACTTGTAACCGTACCTAACGTAGCATTCGTAGTGGTTTGCTGAGTCGCACTTCGCCAATTACTCCCGTCATCGGTAGAGTACTGGATCTGGATTGACTGCACGAAGTCCGAGCTCCAACTGTATTGATTCGCTTTGTTCTTGCAGATGAAAGAATTCTCGAGGGGTATCTCAAGTGCAAATCTCCGAACGCCGATCGAGAACGCCCCACTTGTAGAAGGGGCTTCAGGAGCTGCAATGGACGAAACTTTCACACGCGCCGTGCTTGTCAAGATCACGGGCACAGTCCATTCGAACGATGTGCCGCTTGAAGATGCATCAATCGTTTGATACGTTGTACCATCGGGAGCGAACTCGAGCTTAACATTGCCAACCCCTTCGCGCTTCGACCATCGAATCGTGAAAATCGAACCCTGACCAAGACGCTCGCCACCCTTAGGGGCATCAAGGATCACTGGCGCAACGTAGAGATAACTAGCCACCGATGTGTCACTCACTGAGGTGCTCGTGGCGTCCTGAATGCGGATCCAAAATGTTTCGGAAGGAACTACAGGGATAGTCCACACAAACATCCCGTCGGAGGCATTCACATTCTTTACAATACTCGTCCATGGACCTGTAGAGGCTTTGCCCCATTCCAAGTTCACGCGAGACACGCGCGCAGAAACCCACCGAATGGTCAGTTTCTCACCGAGGGCAAACGACTCAGATCCGCGCGGCTCCGTGATTTGAACCGTTGGCTTTGTGACGAGGGGGGTACAATTGGAAGCTGCAACAAGCTCTCGCATGTATGCAGAGGCACGAGGACCGAAGGTAAGTGGTGTACTTTGGCCGTTCACCAAATGACAGTAACTCATGATCGTGCCTGGAATCACATTCCGAAGGGAGGGATCATCGAGACACGCATCCGTGCCATCCTGTTGAAGTTGGCATGTATCTATTGGGGGATTCCAAAAACAGCTGTGTGTATGGTAGGCGCCAATGTTGTGCCCCATTTCATGTGCGCTCACAAAAACGTCCCATACAAATGCGTTAGCCTTGTTTGGATCGCCGGGTATTTGCGGCGCGTCTAGGAACATTGTCGACACGCCATAGCCACCGCCATAGTTGTAGTTGCACATCTGATCCAGGAAAGCGATACCACCAACGAACTGTCCGCCAGACGGACGAATCAACGTATAGCAATGTGCAACCGTGCGGGACACAGACCCCTTGGTTTGCGACCACTTGCGAGAGAATTCCGTGAGAAGTTGCCCAGGTTGACGTCCATTGTTAACAAATCCGGAGGGCGACGCTTTTGTGAATTTTTCGAAGTACCCAACATAAAGCATCGCGCCAATGTCCTGCTGATAGGCCTGTGCCATCGCTGCTACGATCTTCATAAAGTATTGTGCAATCTCTTCGTCCGTTTCTCCACGAACCTTCATTACGCTGTCGATGTCTTCACGGAGCACCATTGCCATTCTAAACTCATGGAGATCATCGGCCTGCACTCGTTCTGTACTCTTGGACTTTGACAGAAGAGTCATCTGCTCCATTGTTCGTTTTCCATCAGTCGGAAGCTCATCATTTCCACAGACGAATCGCGAAAGTGGATCAACACCAAACATTGTTTTTTCATCAGCTATTGCATGAGGCGTTGCTTCTTCGGAGCGCTCACCGGAAAAATCACGACCAATCACCGTGCGCCTGCCGCTGGCTGCGAGAATGTACCCAGTGATGTTTCCTTCGCTATAGTGAAGAGACACCGTTGTGTTCACGTCGCCGTTCACAGTGCCACGGTACGATACGATCGGACGGACCCTGATTGGGATCTTACCGTCCTTCGTGTATGTGTAGAACTCTGTGTTCGCGTCAAAAACCTCAGGAGTGCGCTCCAAGATCAACGTCGCAGACTCATTTGCCGGCAAAGGGAAATTCGTAAGTGTCACCTCTTTGCTCTCAGCTTCAAATGCCTCACGTGCAACACGATGTTGTAAGAGCATCGGCCGTATAAACGTGGTCTGCTGAGCATTGATCGCGGATTTAGAAACGGCATTCGGTGTGAACAGCAACCGTGCGTCCACAGTGTTCTGCGCGTGAGCAGAGACACATGAGATTAACACCAGAGCAACTGTGAGAGATACGTGTAAAATGCTTTTCATCATAGGTCAGATACTGAATGCAGAACGCTGCTGCAATGAAGAAACAATGTCGTCATGAATTTCTGAACGCTCCCGTAGACCATCAATGACAACGAATCGGTGTGGCTCATCAATGGCAATCGCTAAATATCCGTTTCGCACTCGCTCAAAGAAGTCACGCCCAGACCGTTCCATCCTATCAGGATCGCCGACTGATGAGTCGAACTGCATCCGTTGCTGAGCCTGCTCAAATCCCACATCGATGAAGAACGTCACGTCAGGCATGACCCCTTTTGTGGCCATCCTGTTACAGAGACGAACACTCTCTAGATCCAACATTCGCCCATATCCCTGATACGCTGTAGTACTGTCTACGTAGCGGTCACAAAGAATGAATGAGCCCCTTTCCAATGTTGGTTGGATCACCTTCTCTACAAGCTGGGTTCGGGCAGCGCTGAACAGTAGGAGCTCGGCCGTTGGTGTAATGGTCTGCTTCGTGCTGAGGAGGATCTCGCGAATAGATTCTGACAGAAGTGTAGCACCTGGTTCGCGGATCGTCACAACGGTATGTCCTCGTTGCTCGAGTACTTCTCGTAACAAGACGAGTTGCGTGCTCTTGCCACTTCCGTCAATGCCTTCAAAGGAAACAAACATTAGGACTCTCCCACTTCTATTTCGCCCCCTATCAACACAACGCACTCACCCTTGACAGATGCGCGAGAAGCGAGAACATCTATCACATAATGAACGGTGCCCCGAACATATTCCTCATGGAGCTTAGATAGTTCTCTGGCAACAACTGCCTGACGATCGGGTCCGGTTATCTGCTCAATGTCTCGCATAAGGTCAACGATCCGATACGGCGACTCATACATAATGATCGTTCCCGGTTGACGAAGGACTCGTTCAAGGAAAGCCGTCCTCCCCTTCTTCTGTGGAGGGAATCCAACAAATGTGAGAATGTCCGTTGGTAGGCCAGAAGCCGCAGCCGCAGTGATCATTGCCGAAGCGCCGGGTAACGCCGTCACTGTGAGCCCGGCTTCAATACATGCGCGGACAGCACGATACCCAGGGTCACTGATACCCGGCATTCCGGCGTCACTTATAAGAGCAACACGTTGGCCGGAGGCTACTCGCTCCACGATCTCGCGAGCACGATCACGCTCGTTGTGTTCATGATAGCTCAACAATGGTTTCTTGGGAACATCATATCTCTTGAGCATGGGGCTTGAGTGTCGCGTATCCTCACAGACGATAACATCTGCCTCTCGAAGCGTCTTCACGGCACGCAATGTCATGTCATCAAGGTTGCCAATAGGTGTTGGCACAAGCCACAACACGCCACCCGGCTTCACTGAGGATGTTCCATACTCGGCCTGTGTCTTCACAACATTATCAGTGGTTTCGCGCTTACGCTGTACGGTAAAAAAGTCACTGAGAATCGCTGAGCACTCCTGCTCAAGAATACCGGTTCGTACAGTAGCGCGGTGGTTGAGTTGTGGGTTGTCCAGGATCTCAAACACGCTTCGGCAGGCACCGGTTTTTTCATCTGCTGCGCCATACACTACTGTGGGTATTCGCGCGAGCACGATCGCCCCTGCGCACATTGCGCATGGCTCGAGCGTTACGTAAAGGGTGCACTCTTCCAGAAACTTTTCGCCGATCGTTCGGACGGCTTCTTCGATCGCTACCATTTCTGCGTGCCTGGTTGGATCGCCCGATCTTTGAATTTCATTCGCACCGCGTCCCACAACCTCATTGCCCCGTACGACCACACATCCAACGGGCACATCTCCTGCTTCAGCAGCTGATGCTGCTAAAACAAGTGCCTCACGCATATATTCGTCGTGCTTCCGTGCTACTTCAGACACGTTAGTTGCCCTGACGTGCTGCTTCGTACTGCTGTGTATGTCCGGCATCGAGGAATCGAAGATCTGCCCAGATCTCTTGCCCCTTGTATCCACGGAATATGTCGGCCAGCTCCAAGGTCTTGGCATCAAAGAACGCCTGTAGGAGCACACTACGGTTTGAGATCTTTGTTCGCTTAAACTCGGCAATGCCGTGGATCACAGATTCGATCTGGTGGATGCCCTTGTCCTTATTCACTGCGTACTGATCGACGGCATCGTGGTAGTCAAAAATGAGCCTGCGGAGTCCTTGGTATCGCTGGTCATTGAATTCAGTAACGAGCGACATGCGCGTAAACTGTCCAGGCTGATACACTGTACTGAACTGCGAGATCCCTATTGCATTACCGGTCTGCGCTATCTGTTGAGCAACCTTATACATGTTCGTCCCACCAAGGTCATCATACGTGTCCATGTCTAGACCGATAGCCAGTAACATGTAAAAGTCGATAACACTTGTAAAGGGATCGTAGCGAAGGGGCTGATAGGACAACGTAGGATTGAATGCCCATTCAAATGTCCAGTCCTGATCGAAGATTCGCAATAACCCACCGCCCGTGCCCGGGGTGTTGTTAATGAGCCTCTTACTAACAACAGACAATCTGCCGGTATATCGGTTTTCGTTACGAGAGTTCACATAGATCGTAATGTCGATCGGGATCCTTGGGCCATCCCAATCCGCATTCGTATACCTGTTTGTCTGCAGGTACATCTTCACGACACTTGCCATAGAAAGCAATTCTTGACGCTGATCTGAGGGCAAAGCATCAACATTTACCGTCACCGTTGGATCGAGTTCTTGCGCGACTAATGTCACGTTAAGACCGAGAAACACACCGAAGAGGAAAATCGAACGCAAAAGCACTGTCATGAAACCATCTCGACAAAAGTGGGTACCAGCGAATCTACGCACCCTTGTGGTGACGGCTATATGTTGGAATACGTTGATGGTAATTGCCTATGCCCAACAGAGTGCCTCGGGATGTGGAATCTTGACGCCAATTGATGCAATTGCTGTTCCGGCACGGGCCATTGATAGCACATGGGCTGCAAGTGCTGAACCAGCCCCATATGGCCTCACCGAGCTGTCCAGAGGCACTGTTGCAGCTTCTCTGCCTCATATCCCCCTTCTTCTGTGGGTGTCTGGTAGTGCTTCCGAGGGTTGGTCAAATCTTACAGTAGGCGGATTCTCCAATTGGTCCGCTGGAACGGACTTTCGAATCGGGGTCCGGTCATCATTGAATCTGAGCGTTTTTCGTGGTTTTTCGAGCGTTTGTGCCGCAAAAGTGGGCATAAACGCCGTTTTTCGACGAAAAGAGTGGACTTTTGGGGCATCCATCGATGATCTTGCGGTAGTGGGTTCTCGGGCTGCTCCGTGGGTTAGGGTCGCCGCAATGGTCAACCTCGACTTCTACGATCTCGCCCTAGACGTCATCATGAACAGTACCAATGAGATGGGGCTCTTGCTCACTGGTGTATGGCGTCCCGTCCCGGTGTTGGAATTGGTTCTTGGCCTTCTAACCGCACCCACGACTATTCGGCTAGATGGGCGAATATCTGCCTTCGGAGACCTCGCCGTGGTTGTGGGCTTGCAGCACTTTGAGGGGCTAGGCTTTTCACCACACATCGCCCTGCAAATGCCATGGTAAGATTCATGGTAGCGTGGGCATTCTGGATAGCCCCATGCCTAACTCTGGCACAACTCGACGATCTTCTTGATGGTCCGTGGGCTGCGCCGGCACTTGACATTTTGGAGCGTAGACGAGAAAATCCCATGTGCCTCCGTTGTTGCACGGCGCAGGACCTCACGGAGATACCGGGTATCTCGGAGCGCACGGCCCATGCAATCATCCGAACGGTCAACGCCGGGAACGTGCGATCTATCGAGCAACTTGCCGATACTCTCTGTCTGACGTCCGATCAGTTTGTTCTCCTTACGTCATGCACAACACTTGACGGTTCTTGTGCGGGAATCATTCGCGCAGTTGACTCGCGAATGCGAGCACCCACTTCGTCCACCGGAACAACCATGGCAAGAGTAGATGTAGACTATGCACTCGGACGTGCGGGTGCAATCTATGCTGCCCGTAGTGCCGATGACACGCAGATTTCAGGCGCGTGGGCCACCGCGAGAGTCTCTGAGGTTGACATTGTTATTGGCGACTATGCACTTCGTCTCAACACCGGGCTCATAATGGGCACGGCACGCGGACTATCTCGCAACGCCTCTGATGTATTGACATCGAGGAGTACTCAATGGCAAATGCGGCCATGGACCTCTTCCACAACAGACGGTGCATTGCGAGGCATCTCTGTGCATGCATCCATTCCGTCTTCACCCATTGATGTGATCGGCGCAGTTAGCACCATGGTTGTTGAGAACAAACGGGAGACGTTGATTGCATTCTCTAGTTCGCTGCGCACTGGAGCTTCCTCACTAACCACGTCCGTTGTCACCGGGATGCAGGAGACAAGCGCCTCAATCGGCACGTCCCATGAATTCGAGGGTGGCAGCATTGTCGCCGAAGCCGCATTGGACGGGGCTCAGCAACTCGCGCTGCAAGCGAATGCACACTACGCAACGCGAACCGTAGATCTTGGTGCGGCGTTGTGGTGGTATTCGCCAAACTTCCACGCACCATACGGCTCAACATCGAACACTGTGTCCTCACCTGTCAATCACACAGGCATCCTTGTTGCAACCAGATTCCATCCGTCACCAATGTTCACGGGAGCTGTTTCACTCCTCTATGGAGGGCGGATCAGTAGATCCTTCTTGGTGCCTCTTCCTACCACCGCTGTAAACATAACAACGGACATCTCGTGTAGACCAATGAAGGGTGTTGTGATAAGCACTAGGCTGCGATACGAGCGAAACACTGACGCACACGCCGAGAATGATCTCCGGCGTATGGATATCTCAACTGCGTTTACCTTTCGTACTGATATCGATTTCCCTATCGTACCCAGTCTTAAGGGACGATTGCGTGTAGACCTTCGCAGCTTACATTGGTGGCGCTCGGCGCTCAGTGACCGCGGTGCTCTGATGTTCATTGATCTGCGTTGGCAGATCTTTACTGCACTATCATTGCGCGCTCGTTGGGCACAATTCTCGTCAACCTCTGGTGACATTGCTCCGCGCATGCTTGATGCTACAGTTGCAGGCGCACTGCAAACCGTAACGGGAAATGGGATTGGCACCCGCCGTACCATCACTGCACGATTGCAGGCAACATCGTGGCTTGCGCTCTCATGTGCAATTCACCATGATTCAAGAGTTGTTGACGGACAGAGTCGTTCTGAAATGTCGGCGACACTTCAGGTGGACATTACATTTCTCCCATCCAAAAGAGCAGGCTTTCTATTCTGATGCGGTCCTGATCAATACCGAGTACGCATCTGCTTCATGAAGAAAGTGTCTGGCAATGTTCAGGGAAAGGGGCTCCTCATAGCTCATCCGCTCAGGGTGCCACTGCACTGCAAGGAGGAAGGGCTTACCACCCATGGTTGCATCGCCCCATTCAAACGCTTCGATCACTCCATCGGGTGAGAGTGCCGATGGCGTAAAGATCGAAGCGAGTCTCTCAACTGCTTGATGATGAACGGAATTGACGCCTGCATCCAACACTCCTGCAATGTGTTTCAGGATAGAACCTGGTTCAACATGTACTTCGTGCTGACTGTCAACACCGTTGAGCTGTCTGTGTTCAATCTCGCTTGGCTTGGTTGTTGGTAGGTCCGGATGAAGTGATCCCCCATAGGCAACATTGAGTACCTGCGCGCCTCTGCAAATTCCAAGTACAGGCATTGAAAGTTCGCGCGCGCCTTCTGCAAGGGCAAACTCCAGAACATCACGCTCTGCGTCGATCGGACCGCACAATGCACGCTTGGCGGGCTCTTCATATCGATCGGGATCAACGTCTGGGCCGCCGGATAGTATCAGCCCATCACACGTGCGGAGCATGGCGAGCGCATCTTCGGGCGCATGCCCAACGAGGTCAACAATTTCCACATCCGGATCAACGGCATGGAGCCAGCGTCCATACTTAAGGAATCCATCACTACCTGATGCTTTTGATATGGCGATCTTCATTGGGAAGTCCTTTGTGTGAGAAGTTCTGCTAATCGGTTATCATCTACAACAACCTTTAGCGGAACAACATACAATCGTGAATCATCATTTGTCAACGGAATAAACTCTCGAATCTTTACAAGATCTTTCTCTGTTGTCACAAGCGATGCGTTTTCTTTTCGTGCAATCCCACAAAGATCTCGATACTCTGCGTGTGAATATCGGTGATGATCCGGGAACATCCGTGAGGATGCAACCTCGAAGCCTGTTTTCGCTAAGCCATTAACAAATCGGCGCGGGTTGGCGATCCCGCAGAACGCAACAACCTTACTGTTGGGAGCCAGAGTAATGTTTGCATCTCGTATCGATTGCGGAATTTCCGCTCGCATGTTACACGGTAAAACAAGTGCATCAGGTGCAACAAATGACTGAACCTCATGCTCTTGCACATCCCCCATGCACAAAACAACGTCTGCCCTACAAAGACCTGAAAGGGGCTCACGCAGTCTACCCCTTGGCAGAAGCGTCCCATTGATCGTAGCACGGTCCACCAACACAATATCACAATCGCGGTGCAATGCACGGTGTTGATATCCATCATCAACAACGATCACATCGCACGGCAGCGTTCCTGCTGCATGAGCTGCCGCCTCCACTTTATCACTTGACACTACAACCGGAACGCCAAGCGATGTTGCATGAAGAAAGGCTTCATCACCTGCGTCACTAACACTTGCGATCACACTAATTCCATCGTGCACAACGAGGAGCCCCTTAGACCGACGACGATAGCCACGCATGACGATGGCGGGATGCCTGCCTTGCGCTTGCAGCATGCGGACGATCATCTGAACAACGGGCGTCTTTCCTGTGCCACCAGCCAAGATGTTACCTACGCTCACCACGGGTACTTCCACTTCAACGATCGGTCTGCGATGTTTGTCAAATTGCGCGTTACGCCGAGCAACAACAGCGCCGTAGAGCTTAGAAAGAGTTCCTAGCACGTTACACTCCCCAACCGATGCAAATGTTCGGTGACCTCAATGATCATCGCATCGATCTCTTCACGCGAGAGATGCGCGGGAACATCAATTGGAGCAGAAACATGAAGCGTAATCTGAGCGAATGGAAGCGGAAGTTGAAATCGGTCCCATGATTTTGTGAAGGACTTCGTTCGTGTTGAGCGCATGCGAACAAGGATCAACGGTACGCCCGCACGATGCGCTGCGATAACCGCTCCCGGTTTGGCAACATGTGCCGGACCACGCGGTCCATCAGGTGTAATGAGGACAACATTGTGCGCTGCCTGCTCCACAAGCACCTGCAAGGCTTCCTTACCCCCGCGAGAAGAGGACCCTATCACCACCTCATAGCCCCAGTCTGATAGTAATGTAGCGAGGATGGCACCATCGGTACTCGGACTTACTAATGCCACTGGTCTCAGCGCACGGAAGGCAAACCACACCGGAAGCATTTCACCGTGCCAGAACGCAACGATGCACGGTCCGGTAGGGAACCTCCCCTCGATCGTCACCGACCATGTGCGAGCAAGAGCACGTATCGCAGCAGAAGCAATGGTCGACTTCATCGCTGCACCATCGCAGCAATAACTTCGGCTGCGCGCGCACTTGCTCCGCCCCCTGAAAGCATCGAGCGTACTTCGGTCATTGCTGATAGCAATTCCTTACGTCGCTCTTCACCGAAGACAAGTTCGCGTACTTCACCCTCTAAGTTCTCAGCCGTTGCGTTACCTTGAATGAACTCGTGAATCACCTGTTTGTTCAAAAGAAGATTCATCATCGTAACTGACGTCACGTTCACAAGTCGCTTGCTCACCTGGTAGGTTATTGGTGACGTGCGGTAGAAGGTAGAAAAGGGTAGCCCCCTTATCGCCGCTTCCAAGGTGGAAGTGCCGGCCTTGATCAACCCTGCACATGACGTTTGCATCGCGTATTCAACGTTTTCTGTGATAGTCACTCCACGCTTTTCAAGGGGCTTCAAACTTCGTGTGTCTACGTTACGCGCTTTTGCCACAACGAATGTTAGCTCTGGATGTGAATTCTGAAGCCGATCCACTACGTCCGCTAAAAGAGGAACGTGATGATGGATCTCTTGCTTCCGAGAACCGGGCATCAAGAGGATCTGCGTACTCGAACGGGCAGACGCCGCAGATTGGTCAGAGGTCTCCGAAAGTGGGTGGCCCACATACTCAGCACGAATACCATGCTTGGCAAAAAACTCAACTTCGAAGGGAAACACCACGAGCAGCCGGTCCACAGCACGCGCCAATTCCTTTGCGCGTTTTTCGCCCCATGCCCACAACTGTGGAGCAATGTACCATGCCACTCGTAGCCGGTGCGAGTGGACTCGCGCGGCAAGACGCATGTTAAAGCCCGGATAGTCCACCGGGATGAAAAGCACGGGCCTGGTTTTGGCTATTACGTGTTCGCATTTCTTTAAGAGGGAGCTGAAATACCGGTATCGTTTGGCGACCTCCCAGAAGCCCGTTACAGCAAGATCCTTGATGTGGGCCAGGGATCGCAGACCCTCGAGCTCCATGGCCTGACCGCCAAAACCCTCAAAAATCACGTCAGGAATGCGTTTTCGGATCTCTGCCATCAACCGCGCGGCATGGGCGTCTCCCGAGGGATCGCCGGCGGTTATGAAGATTCTAGTACCGTGATGAGGGTCGATGGGCATTTGGCACGTTAAATGATGACTGCAAACTCGGTATATTCGAGTCACTGACCAATACAGGAATATCTATGCGTCGTCTCATTACTGCCATCGTCTCGTTTGCCGCTCTGGTTTCAATGGCCTCAGCGGGCATATCCATTACGATAATCCCAACCCCGCGCCACGCGAATGTGGACGGTGCTACAGGTGCCACAGTAAAGCTCATGCCTGCCGGTGGTGAGTTCCTTTTGACAGTGAACAAGGGTCAGGATGTCAGCTTTTACCGCATTCAGTGGTTCAAGGATGGCGTGATGATCCCCAACGAAACAGGCCAGGACTTGAAGTATCCGATCGCTTCTGCGGAAATGAACGGGGTGTACACGGTCAAGATGGCAAGTCCATGTGCAACCGTTGAGTCAAATCCTATACGTGTAACGGTAGAGCGTCGCGCATTCCAGGTCAACTCTCAGATTGGAAACGATCAAGGTGTGGCCGGAACAAATGGTACAACAACCTCGGCCTTTGAGTTAAAGGACGTGTCGCCAAATCCGGTTCACGAGAGCGCGATGGTAGGATTCACCACACGCGAAACGGCGATGGTAACAGTCCGCATTGTTGATCTGGTAGGCAACGTTGTTGCAACAGTTGTGAACGACGTACTTCCTGCTGGCGACCACAGCGTTACGATCAACACTAAAGACAGCAACATGAGCTCAGCGCTGTATTACGTTGTGATGTCCGCTCCGGGCTTCACAGACACCAAGCCCCTCATGCTTGCGAAGTAAGGAATGTTTTTGTTTTTAAAGACGATCACAACGGCGGCCTTTTTGGTCGCCGTTTTTGTTTGCTGCACCTCTCGCCCCCCTGTCGTCGTGCCGGCACAACATTCATATCATGATTCGATCGTATCTATAAAACCTGATTCAGGTGAGGGTGTCCGGATATCATTGGTTCGGTTTACAGGCGACACTGTTTTCACGCATGCAATTCATGATCGAACCTCGTCATTCTACATTGACCTGCTAGTAGACTATCACAGCGAGAGTCCTATGCCGCACGATGTTAGAACAGCAGCGGAGTCGTTTATGTCGAGATGTATGGCGTTCAGAAACGAGTTTCCTGAGGCTGCTTCCGGCATGTGGACGATGATCGGCAAGGACACAGTGTTGCGCTGGGACAGCATCGTATGTCTTCTGCAACACGCCTATATGTTCACCGGTGGCGCGCATGGATCAACGACCATTCATTTCCTCATTGCTCGGAGCGCCGATGGCGCTTCACTTCAATGGAAAGATCTCGTTGCCGATACGGTTGCGTTTTCTACCGTAGCAGAGCATGCATTTCGTGCACAGCAAGGAATGAGACCATCTGAGACGTATGACAGCAAGGGCTTTTGGTTCAAAGACGAAAAGTTTGTGCTTCCGAAGGAGATCGGGGTAGATTCATCGGGTTTCGTTCTGCTCTATAATCAGTACGAGATAGCCCCCTACTCAATGGGGCAAATCAAAGTTACAATCCCTTATTCAGAAGTAATCACCACAGCACCGAAGCCGTAGTTGTATACCCAAAGGTATTCGTGATCGTGATCTTGATGGTATATGGGGATGTTGTCTCGAGGGGAACGCCCGTTATCGGGACAAGAAAACGAGCAACAATTCCATCCGATGTTCTGCAGAGTTGCGCACTACCGCGTGGTGCATGAAATCGAAAAGATCTCTCACCGACTACGTCGATCGATACTTCGCATTGGGCAGGAATGTGATCGGCAATATCAACGACCGCGTTTGGCACGCCATCAATGATGCACATTGATGAACCCTTGTACTCTGCCTTCTCATCAAGAATCATCCGTTGTACATCTGTGTTCTTGGCAAGATGATCTACGTGAATACTTCCAACGTTGATAACGCGAGCCATTCTTCTGCGAGATCTGTCAACGGTAAAGTATTCAATGTTCATGATGTCCTGACTCTTTGTACTCACCACTCCGTCTCCCGATTCAAAGAGTTCAGACACAGAGCCCCCTCCAACAGAAAGCACCTTTCTCAGGATCTCCTGAACAGAGCCGCTGCGCAAATTCTTGACCTCATCGAGAAGATTCACATCGCCAATGACGCTCACGTACTCCACATCGAGCGGGTGCGCGTACTTGGAAAGTTTGCGCAAGAAGTCGCCTCCATCTTCCGGTCTTCGTAGGTCTCTCACCGCGGGCGCATCATAGGGTACGTCTCCCTCGGAGCCCTGTATTGCAGCAAGTGCAGCCTTGCATGGCTGTGCAATGATCACATTCTGCTGGCGAACGCACTCCTCCATTGCCGCTTTCCACGTCCAGATGCGAGCATACGGAGATCCGAGATGGGGCGTACCAATCGTGATCAGTCTCTTTACATGATGATCTGTGAAGCGCTTAACGAGATATGCGCGTGCCGCTAGGCCGCCCATACTATAGCCCACAAGGATCACACGATCTGCACCAGTTGCAGCAAGGACATGGGCGATACAGGTCTCGAGTTCATCGCGCCACGCGTTCACTGAATCGTGTGGATCGGAGAACGCAACTGTATAGAAATCCGCATCCCCTCCATTAGGTCCAGCCACGTTGAGCCTACCTGTGCTATCTACGCGGAGATCGCCACCGTACGAGAGTCCGAGGTCCTTGGAGAAATACTGAGTTGCCGCTCCATGCCACACATCAGCTTTTTGTCCAAGGCCATGAAGGAGGATGATCGGATACGGCACCTTCATCGTAGTAACGACGCTGGCTTGCGGACAGTTTTTCAACCCGGCCAAACGCGGCGGCACCGAAGAGCACGCGGAAACCAAGTAAACGCAGAAGAACAAGAAGGCCGAGCGTATCATCATTTCTATACGCTACGTGCAATAAGTCGGACACGTTCCACACGTCGAGGTGTGCTCTCTAGGATCGTGCATTCATAATCATCGAGAAGTACCACGTCGCCTGTAGGCGGTATTCTGCCCGCCCAGACATTGATCAATCCACCGAGCGTCTCATAGTCTTCTCTCTCTGGAAGAGCAATCGGTAGAAGATCATTGGCTTCATCGATGCGGATTGAAGCATCAAGTTCGTACACTCCAGAGACGTGCTGTTGTACGAGAGGTGCTTCGTCGTCATATTCATCCTGAATACTTCCAACAAGCTCCTCGATGATATCTTCAAGAGTGAGCATACCGGCAGTGCCGCCATACTCATCGATCACGATGGCGAGATGCACCTTATCGCGCTGCATATCTCTCAGCAGTCGCTTGATCTTCACATCTTCCTGGACAACATAGGGGGCGTGTAGAATATCCTGCAGGATGATGAGATCCTTATGGTGCATAAGCGTCAGAAGATCCTTCGCATACACGATCCCTACGATGTGATCGATCGACCCCTTGTAGACAGGCAGTCGGGAATATCCCTCATTCATCACGCGGTCAAGAAGTCCATCAACAGGCAATGCGTGATCCAATGCAACGATCTTTGATCTCGGAACCATCACCTGCGCGGCCGTTGTCTCCGTGAATTCAAACACGTTATCAATGAGCTCTTGTTCAGAGATCTCCAGAGCCCCTTGCTTGGAGCTTTCAGCGATAAGGTAGCGAAGTTCTTCTGGTGAGTGGACGTCGTGTTCGGCTGCAGGCTCGATGCCTACCATGCTAAGCATTGCGTTTGACATCCAATTGAGCACGTAGATCAGCGGACGAAAAACAATGAAGAAGATGCGCATCGGAATTGCAACAGCGAGGGCCACTGTTTCTGAACGTCGTATCGCAAATGTTTTTGGTGCCTGTTCGCCAACCACGATGTGCAGTACAGTGATGATGGCAAAGGCAATGATGATCGACACTGTATGAAGGATCGACGGCTCAAGCGTAAGACCGATGTTCACGGCTAGATCTCGTACTATGGAAGAGACCACGCTTTCGCCGATCCACCCCAGGCCGAGAGAGGCAAGCGTTATTCCAAGCTGAGATGCGCTGAGGTATGAGTCGAGATGCTCGAGAATGTGTTTGGCAATGCCCGCAAGGAAATTGCCTTCCCGGGCCTTGAGTTCTATCTGCGACGCGCGAACCTTGACGATCGCGAACTCAGCCGCAACAAAGAACCCGTTGAGGAACACAAAGAACAGCGTTAGAGCAATGTTTCCGACCATGTCTCAATATACGGTTTCAGCGGAGCGCATTAAATGCGCTTGAGGTGATGCGCTTACCAAGATGGTGGGAAAAGTAGAGAGAAATGAAACTTTCCAGCTCCATCTGATCCTGTTCGGCGATCTCCGTCGTATCGCATTCTAGGGCGGTGAGTACGTGAGAATACACTGTGTGTGATAAGCGCAACCCCTCTTCACCATCACGTCGTGCAACACCATCTGTGACGTCAATACGCACTACAGATCCCATTGGAGACGGTGAGGCGGGTAGACCAAAACCCATGATCTCCGCCAGAGAAAGGCGCATGGAAAGACTTAAACTATAGGCATGTGACTCTTCGGTGATCTCGAGTTGTTCGAGAGATTCTTTCAACAATTCAAACACTCTACCATCAGGCTGCTCAGGAGCCTGTGTTCGCACAAGAGAGTCGCACATGAGAAGTCCGGCACGCAAGAGGTCCAAGGAGCCCCCTAGCCGACGTCTGGTAGCAAGTGTTTCGGCAGCGGACAGCGTGTGAAGGTCCCTGTTCCTACCATGGTAAATCGTGCACCGAATAAATCCAAGGGGCTCCAAGGCCGCCCCAAAGGAGGACTTTAGGGTCCGTGCACCTTTTGCTACTACCGAGACCTTCCCAAGATCGCGCGTGTACAGCGTAACGATCCGTGAGGAGTCGCCATACCGACGAGAATGGAGGACAATTGCTTCCGTAGATACAATCATAGTGGAAGTTACGGGGTTACAGGGTTACGGGGTAACAGGGTTACAGGGTTACGGGGTTACAGGGTTACGGGGTTACGGGGTTACGGGGTTACGGGGTTACAGGGTTACGGGGTTACGGGGTTACGGGGTTACAGGGTTACGGGTTACGGGTTACTAGCATCGGGCTTTAGCCCGATGTAACAGAGTTACGGAGATGCGAGCAATGTTCGGGAATACGAAAAAGCGTCTTCTCACGATGTGAAAAGACGCTTTCATCTGCTCCGCAGCAGGGACTTGAACCCCGGACCCTCTGATTAACAGTCAGATGCTCTAACCAGCTGAGCTACTGCGGAATAGGACTGCAAATATAGGGCAAATTTGGTTTTCTGCACGAATGAAAATCGCGATGGCTGCCGTATCGTTGCAACCATGCTCTTCACGACAATCGCCTATCTCGAGGTTACAAGCTATTTGCTCCTACTGCTTGTAGCCGTCCCACTAAAGTACTTTGCCAATGAGCCTATGGGTGTGAAAATCCTAGGACCGATCCATGGCGTCCTTTTCGTTGCCTACTGTTTCATGGTCATTCGCAGGTCGAACGCAGAAGACTGGTCGTGGAAACAGACGTTATGTGGATTGTTCGCCGGGATTCTGCCACTGGGACCGATCCGGATTGCAAACAAGTCTCCCTCGTAACTAGTAACTCGTAACTATCCACATATAGATCGGCATTCCCACCGTGATGTTGAATGGGAAGGTCACACCAAGGGCCATAGGGATATAGAGGCCTGGGTCCGCCTTAGGCGAAGCTAGTCGCATAGCAGCCGGAACGGCAATGTAGGAAGCGCTCGCGGCAAGGACGGCAAACATGAATCGATTGCCAACGTCAAGGGTGATGAGTTGACTCGCGTACGCTACCACCACGCCATTGATAAGGGGCATGAGGATCGCAAAGGCGATCGCGAACACGCCATACCTCCAGAATGATTTCAGTTTGTTACCCACTACAAGCCCCATCTCTAACAAAAAGATGGCGAGAAAACCTTTGAAGATGTCTGTTGTGAATGGCTTGATTCCAAGTGCTGCCTTTTCATCGGCGATGATGCCAATGATGAGACTACCGGTGATCATCAACACACTTCCATTCGTGAATGAGTGATGAATGATGTCGCGAACTCCAAGGGCCCCTTGATTGTCACGATCATAGAAAGTGATGAGAATGACACCAACGATGATCGCGGGCGATTCCATCAAGGCCATCACCGCTACCATATGGCCACTGAACGTAAGTCCTTGACTCTCTAGGTATGTTGTTGCAGCAACAAAAGTGACCGCACTCACCGATCCATACGCAGCGGCAACTGCACCCGCGTCAGCAACTGTGAGCTTGCGTTTGAGAATGAAGAACGTGTAGGCAGGTATGACAGACGCAATCACTAATCCAGCGAGGCACGACCATGCAATCTCTGCTGTGAAGGGGCTATGGGCAAGCTCTTGTCCGCCCTTGAACCCAATGGAGAACAACAGGTACAAACTGATGAACTTGGCAGTTGATGCCGGAATCTCGAGATCGCTTTTTACCCTCACTGCAATTATTCCTAAAAGGAAGAACAGCAACGTAGGATTCGTTAGGTTCGAGATCAGGATCTGAAGATTCATATATACAAACGTAGCGCATCAATTGCTTGATACGCTACGTTTTTTATTCACAACAGATGATTGATGCTATCAGCGTGGACGATCGTCGTTTGGACGATCATCACGAGGACGATCATCACGTGGACGGTCGTCACGAGGACGGTCGTCACGAGGACGGTCGTCACGAGGACGATCATCACGTGGACCACGTCCGCGATCACCACCACCGCCACGGCCGTAACGGTCACCACCACGGTCTCCGCCACTACGTCCGCCACGATCCCCACCACCACCGCCGTATGAAGGACGTGGTGAACGTGGACGATCCTCAGATGCTTCCATACCTTCCGGTAGTGGCAACAGTGCCTTGCGAGAGAGGCGTACCTTACCGTCCGGCTGTACTTCGATAACCTTTACTTCGATCATCTCGCCAACCTTGAGAACGTCGCCTACATTTTCAACGCGACGGTGGTCGAGTTGAGAAATGTGAAGCAGGCCTTCCTTCTTTGGACGAATCTCGATGAAGGCACCAAGACCTTCACGGATCTCCTTGACTCTTCCGGTAAAGACGGTGTCGATCTCGATCGGACGTGTGATATCACGGATTCTCGCGATAGCCGCGTCACAACTCGCGCCATCGATGGCCGCGATCGTGATAGAACCATCGTCCTCGATGTTGATCTCTGTGTTGGTGTCCTTACAAATGCTACGAATCATCTCGCCGCCTGGTCCGATAACCGCACCGATCATCTCCACAGGGATCATGATCGTTGTAAGCTTCGGCGCGAATTGCGAGAGATCATCATTAGGCTTGTTCATGTGGGCATTCATGATGCCGAGGATGTGAAGGCGACCGTCGCGCGCTTGTGCAAGAGCCTTGCGCATGATGTCTACCGACAATCCCTCAACCTTGATGTCCATCTGACACGCCGTGATACCGGTAGTAGTACCGGTGACTTTAAAGTCCATGTCGCCCAAGAAGTCTTCATCACCGAGGATGTCGCTGAGAACGGCAAAACGATCGCCTTCAAGGATGAGACCCATTGCGATGCCGGAAACGGCATTCGTCATCGGCACACCCGCATGATACAACGCAAGTGAACCAGCGCATACCGTTGCCATGGAGGAAGAACCATTCGACTCGAGAACGTCAGACACTACACGTATGGTATACGGGAAGTCCACATCATTTGGAAGAAATGGCTCAAGTGCACGCTCTGCAAGATCGCCGTGACCTGTTTCGCGACGACTTGTAAAACCAAAACGTCCAGTCTCACCAGTAGAGAACGGCGGGAAGTTGTAGTGCAGCATGTACTTCAACTCATACGTCGGACGGAGTCCGTCAACAAGCTGCGCACTCTTCTTTGTACCGAGGGTAACGGTGGTAAGTGATTGTGTTTCACCACGCGTGAACAGAGCCGATCCGTGCGGACGTGGCAAAACGCCTGTCTCTACCGTGATCGGGCGGATTTCGTCGGTCTTACGACCATCGAGACGGCGGCCTTCGCTAAGGATCATTTCGCGCATTTCGCGCGCTTCGATCTTCTTAACAACACCACCGACAACCTTGTCAACCTTAACGGCTGCAAACTTCTCTGCGTCGCCCGCAACAACCGCCGTTGCAGCTTCCAACGCAAGCTTCTTCACTTCAGAACGGAAGGCATTACGCTCTTCCTTGGAGGAATTGATGCGGATCTGCTTGCGAATGCGTTCTGCAATGGCGGCGTCGATTGCGCTAACGATCTCTTCCGGTGGTGCCGTAGAAGCTACTTCGCGCTTCGTTGGGTTCACAAGAGCAGCAAGCTCGAGTTGCAATGCGTTGATCTCGCGGATCCACGTGTGCGCAAACTCCATCGCTGCAACGAAGTCTGCTTCAGAGATTTCCTTGCTCGACCCTTCGACCATCACTATCGATGCGTCTGATCCGGCAACGATGATCTCAAGATCAGATGCTTCCATTTGTTCGAATGTTGGAAGGATCACAAACTCTCCGTCAACGCGACAAACGCGTACTTCGGAAACTGGACCCTTGAATGGAATGTCACTCGTTATAAGCGCTGCTGAAGCACCGATAACGGCAAGCATATCCGGTTCGTTCTCGAGATCGTACGAATAGACCGTTCCGATCACTTGGATCTCGCTACGCCAGTCCTTTGGAAAGAGTGGACGTAGAGGTCTGTCCATAAGACGTGAACAAAGGATCTCCTTGTTCGATGGACGAGCTTCCCGACGGAAAAATCCGCCCGGGATCTTGCCAGACGATGCTTGCTTCTCGCGATACTCACACGTGAGCGGGAGAAAGTCGAGATCAGGCTTTGGTTCTGTTGCCGAGTTGGCAGCTACTAGAACCATTGTATCTCCGTAGCGAACCATGACGGCTCCTGCGGAGAGTTTGGCAAAGCGACCGGTCTCTAACGAGAGCTCTTTGCCGTTGATGGTCTTTTTGACCGTATGCATGAAAAACCTACAGGTAATTGGGTGTTGGGCATCGCGATCATCCATCACTCCTTGTCAGGAGGCTAAGATAGCCCCTTGACAAAGAGTGTCACGATGCCGTTGAAAGGGGCTCATTGTTGCCCTAGGTCAGAAACAGACGACGGCGCATAAAGCGCCGTCGTCCATTGAAATTACTTGCGAAGTCCGAGTGTTGCGAGAATCTCGCGGTAACGTGGCAATTCGTTCTTTTGGAGATACGAAAGCAAGTTCTTCCGCTTTGCAACGAGCATGATAAGGCCACGACGTGAGTGGTGGTCTTTTCTGTGTGTTTCGCAATGGCCGGACAACAGCTTGATGTGTTCGGTCAAGATTGCGATCTGTACTTCCGGCTTGCCGGTATTGCTATCCGATCCACCATGCATCTGCACGAGTTCGGCTTTACGCTCTTTGGTGATCATGATGTACTCCGTTCGATAATGAGTTGTTGATACATTCTTGTTTGTTGTTTGTCTACTTCGATCTGAAGAAGAAGTTCGTCTACACTTGCATAGTTGATCTCGTCACGAAGTCTCGAATAAAACTCCACATCGAGCGTCCTCCCATAGATGTCCACGTCGATATCGAGATAATTCACTTCTAATGTTGCAACTACATCCTGTGTGAACATTGGGCGGACACCAACACTTGCCATGCCGATCAACTTCTGCCCATCGATCACAGATGAGACAACGTAGATGCCGTTACCTGGAAGCAGTTTATGCTCGTCAGGGGGCTTGATGTTTGCAGTGGGTATGCCTAGTGTTCGCCCCCTGCCATCACCATGCTGAACAACACCACGCACGGCATAGGGTCTACCGAGCATTACACTGGCCTCATCTACGTTACCAGACTTTAACGCGGCTCGCACTTTTGTACTGTTCACGACTACACCGTCACAAACCAGCGGCAAAATGTGTTCCACCTCAAAGCCATACTCTTTTCCAAGCTGTTGCAACAGCTCTTCATTACCGCCACGATCCTTTCCAAAGGAATGATCATGACCAATGAAGAAATGTTGTACACCGATTGACTCAACGATCACACTCCGAACAAACTCATCCGCAGGCATTGCCGCAAACTCTCGTGAGAACGGAAGAATCACTACAGTATCCACTCCGACACTCTCAAGCAGATCGCAACGCTCTTCGATACTTGTGAGCAATTGAAGGGGTTCGCGATCAGGTTTTGCCAACACGATCTGTGGATGTGGATCAAAGGTCACAACAACGATGCGTTCTTCCTGTTGTTGAGCCACTTCGCGCATTCGTTTGATGATCCCCTGATGTCCGCAGTGTACGCCGTCAAACGTGCCAACTGTGATCGCAGTCTTTGTATCGAATGGAATTGCATCCTTTCCAAAGCGTACAATGTTCATACGGCCACCTTTTCAGATAGAGCGATCTGAACATCAGAAACACGGAGTGCTTTATCAACACCAAATCCACCACTTACGGTTCTGCGCAACGCCGAAACATATCCGCCGCAGCCAAGCTGCTGTCCGAGATCGCGTGCGATCGATCGGATGTATGTGCCCTTGGAGCATTTGATCGTGCACGATACCACTGGCCAGGTAACTGTGATCTTATCGATTGAATGAACAGTCACCTGTCTCAGTTTCGGCGTGAACTCCTTGCCTTGGCGAGCGAGTTCATATTGCCGCTTCCCATCGTGTTTGATCGCACTGAATGCCGGCGGTATCTGATCTATCACACCTGTGAAGAGAGTCAACGCCTTCGTGATCTCATCTATCGTTGGCACAGCGACGTCATGCATGACCTCTATCTCGCCACCGCGGTCGTCTGTGGTAGAGGTTGCACCAAGCATGATCTCTACTTCATATTCCTTGTCATCGTCCTGCAGGTGAGCAAGGTCCTTCGTGGCCTTACCGAAGCAGATAACAAGAAGCCCCGTAGCAAGCGGGTCAAGCGTTCCGGCGTGACCTACACGTTTCACTCTCGTGAGACCGCGCAGTTTTGCTACGCAATCAAACGAGGTCCAATCTTCTTCTTTGTCAATGAGCGCTATCGCACCGTCTGTTCGTGCTGCTTCTAACCACATATCGAGAGTGTTGAGGGAAGATCGATCCAAAAGAAGTCTGTCATTCACCATCTGGTTCACCGTCCACGGATCCATCGTCCTTTGGTTTCACACTATCGAGTAGGGTTTCGATGCGCATTGCACGATCAAGCGAATCGTCGATATAAAATTTCAATGTAGGAGCATACCGAAGTCTGACCGCCTTAGCAATGTGATGACGAAGGCGTCCGGATTCATGTTGTTCAATGTGATGCAACACTTCAGCCGGAGTCCGCTTACCGCCGAACACGCTGATGTAGACGCGAGCCGTCTGAAGATCCGGGGAGAGTCTCACCTCTGTAACGGTGATAAAACCCGCCGATATCTCTTCAGAGATCGACTTAAGGGGCACTGCTAATGCCTTCTGGATCTCTACGGATACTCTTTCGGTACGAATCGACACGGTTAGGAGAGCTTTCGTTTCACTTCAGTGGTCTTGTAGCCTTCAATGATATCTCCTACTTCTAGGTCATTGAAGCCATTGAGAGCAATACCGCACTCGTAACCGGAGTCTACTTCACGAACATCATCCTTGATGCGCTTGAGAGATGCCAGTGTTCCTTTGAAGATCTCGAAGCCATCGCGAAGTACGCGAACCTTGTCATTCCGAGTGATTTTACCGGACTGCACCATACAACCCGCGATAGTACCCAATTTGCTGATCTTGAAGATCGCGCGAACTTCGATGCCAGAGGTGATCTCTTCCTTGATATCCGGAGTAAGCATACCTTCGAGGGCTAGCTGAACTTCGTTGATACAGTCGTAGATAATGGAATAGAGGCGCACATCTACTTCTTCGGATTCTGCAAGCTTGCGTGTTGCAGGAGGCACTGTGATGCGGCGGCGAGCATGATGTCGCTCTGGGTGGTCGCGCCCACTGCCTTAAAGATGATGTTGATCTTGACTTCGTTGGTAGAGAGTTTCTGCAACGAATCGGAGAGGGCTTCGATAGATCCGCTCACATCTGCGCGAACGATGAGTCGAAGTTCCTTTACGCCACCGATCTGTATCTGTGCCGAAATATCATCGAGTGTGATGTGGCGCATACCGCGGAACTGTTGCTCACGGCGGAGTTGCTGTCTGCGCGTTGCCACGTCTCTGGCATCGGCATCCGTTTCCATTTCGATCAGAATGTCACCGGCATTTGGAAGTCCGTCAAATCCCGTTACCTGAGCAGGCATGGAAGGTCCGGCCGAGTCCAAACGGTTGCCGCGCTCATCAAACATCGCACGCACGCGACCAGCGAACTGACCACAGACGAAGATGTCGCCGACATTGAGAGTACCTTTTTGTACGATCACTGTTACAACATTACCGCGCCCCTTATCAACATGTGCTTCGATAACGGCAGCACGAGCATTGCGTTCGGGATTCGCCTTGAGCTCAAGGAGGTCTGCTTCAAGAAGGATCTTTTCGAGCAGTTGGGGAACGTTTGTTCCAAGCTTTGCCGAGACTTCAACTACCTGATACTTACCGCCCCAGTCTTCAACGAGGACACCATGGTCCGTCAGTTGTTGACGTATACGATCTGGATTTGCTTCAGGGCGATCGCACTTATTGATAGCAACAATGATCGGAGCATTCGCTGCTTGTGCGTGTGAAATGGCTTCAATTGTTTGAGGCATCACACTATCATCGGCCGCAACAACGAGTACAACGATGTCTGTTACTTGTGCACCGCGTGCGCGCATGGCCGTAAAGGCCTCGTGACCCGGTGTATCGAGGAACGTAACGGCACGCCCGGATGGAGTCTCTACACGATATGCACCGATGTGCTGCGTGATTCCGCCTGCTTCACCTGCAACAACATTCGCATTACGAATGTAGTCGAGCAACGACGTCTTACCGTGGTCAACGTGACCCATGATCGTAACGATCGGCGAACGACCTTGGAGAGTTTCCGGATCGTCAACGTCGTCTTCAATGTCTTGTTCAGCCTGACCATCAAGGAACGTCACTTCAAAGCCGTAATCTGAGGCGATGAGTGTGATCGTGTCTTTGTCGAGACGTTGGTTGATGGAAACCATCAATCCAAGCCCCATACACTTCATGATGATATCAGAAGCCGTCACCTGCATGAGGTTCGCGAGGTCAGCCGTCGTTACGAACTCTGACAGACGGAGAATGTTGTCTTCACGTGCGCGTTCTTCTTGACGGATAGCTTCCTTCTCTTCGCGCTCCATCCGCTTGCGCTGACGAAGCTTCGCACGTCCTCCAGTCGGATTGAGTTCCATTCCTGAAAGTGTCTGACGAATCGCGCGTTCTACATCGGAGTCGGATACCTGAGTCCGCATACCCTTTGCCGGCGTTTTGCGTTTCTTATCAGCAGCCTTTTTTGCTGCAGCAGACTGTCCGAGGCCTGGGCTAGTTGGGCCACCACCGGCCGGACGGCGAGGACGATTTGGATCGTATCCACCTTGTGCTCCGGTTGATGCTGTTCCTGTTCCCGTTCCTGTTCCTGTCTGACCCGGGCCCTTGCGTGCCGCGAGTGCGTCACCTATTGCGCCGCGTGAGCCCCCTGCCGCACCACCACCGGGTCCACGCTCATTGCGTTTAGGACGAGGCACGGCTTTCGGAGCAAGGTCTATCTTACCAAGTACGGTAAGTCCGCGCAGTTGAGCGTTGCCACCAGAATTGTACTCGACCTCGATAACACCCTTGCGTTTCCGTTTTCCTTTTTTCTCATCAGTGTCTGCGCTGCCATCTTCGGTAACAGGCGTTGTAGCGTCTACTGCATCATCCGCAACAACCGCTTTGGCGGCCTCGGGTTCTACCACTGCAGGAGACTCTGCCGGCGTCGGTGGTGGTACATCGACCTTCGCGGCTGGTGCTTGTTTTGCCTTGGTCTTCTTCGTTGGATCTTCACGAACCTGCTTGACGTCTGTCTTAGCGATTGCCGCTAGGTCGATAACGACGCCAACAGCAGGACCAGTCACTTCCGGTGCTGGTTCTTGCAATACCGGCTCGGGCGTGACGGTTACAGAAGGGGCTTGCGGAATAGCCGTAGGCTCCGGCTTTTCAACCTGAGGTGGCGCTGGCTCTACAACATCTTCAACCTGCGCTGCAGGGGCAGCAACTGTAGCCGGGCGCTCTAAACGCTCCTCGATCTCACGCTCACGCTCATGAGCTTCGGCGATCGTATCAATCGATACTGCGCTCCCTTGCTCAAGCTGAGTTTTGCGTATTTGATGTTGGCGTTGAACCTTTTCGCGTTGTTTTTCCGCGGTCTTGAGTTCTTTCGCAAACTTATCGATCACGATGTCATATTGCTCTTCGGACAAGACCGTTGTGGCCTTGTTCTCGATCTTATGACCCTTCGAGGCAAGATGCTCAACGATCGCATCGCGACCAATATTGATCTGACTCGCGATCTTAAAGAGTTTATTTCCAACAGTCCCTGACATACACCCTTACAGTTAATCCTCAACCTTTTCTTCGCCATCCTCTGATACAACTTCTGCATCTGGTGTCACTTCTACTTCTACAGAATCATCCACCTCAGGAGTGTCTTCGGCGTATGACTCTGCAATATCATCTGACTCTTCGGAGACTTCCGCACTTGTCTCCGCTGCCACAGCAGCGTCCTCCAGTGCCGTGAGATATCCTTGGTCTTCGCGCTCTTCGAATTCTTCGAACATGATCTTGCGAACGTGTACGATCTTTTCTTTTGGTGCTATTGAAAGCAACAACGATGGTTCGGCTTCGAGGAACTCGCGTGCGGTATCGATTCCGGCTTGAATGAGTTTGTCGAACAACTCGCGCCCGATCTCATCACGGAATTCGATCAACTCAACGTCCTCAGCGCCTTCTTTCACAAGGGAAAGAGAGAATCCTGTGAGCTTCGATGCCAATCGAACATTCTGTCCTTGCTTGCCAATGGCAAGTGATACTTGATCGTCAGGAACGATGACTGTTGCATGACGTCCTTCCTCACTGATCTGCACGTCACGAACCTTTGCAGGCGAGAGTGCACGAGCAATAAAGAGACGAGGATCGTCCGTGTGCTCAATAAT
>JAPLFN010000121.1:25864-35435 GCA_026390655.1 Candidatus Kapaibacterium sp. | reverse complement strand
GCCAACGCACGCGCCCACCGGATCTACTCGTTCGTCAAACGACGTAACGGCCACTTTCGCGCGCTCGCCCGGTTCGCGCGCAATCGCACGGATCTCGATGATGCCATCAAAAATCTCAGGAATCTCTTGCTCGAACAAACGAGCCATGTATGAGTCATCTGAACGAGAAAGGATAAGATCCGGAAGGCCGGTTGCGCCGCCGGAGCGACGTACTTCCTTCAGGATCGCCTTTACCTGTTGATTTTTCTTGAGTCGCTCGGTAGGGATCTGCTCTTCCCGCGGAAGGCGCATTTCAACCTTATTGTGCATCACGAGAACGTTGTTTGGGCGCACTTGATAGATTTCGCCAATGATGATCTCACCAACGCGCTTTGCATACTCTTCGTAGATGTTATCCTTCTCAACGTCGCGAATACGTTGGTTCAGATTTTGAATAGCCTGAGCAATGATGCGTCTGCCAAAGGAATCCGCGATATTCTCTAGCGTGATCTCTTCGATATACTCATCACCGATCACTGGCTCTTCCTTCGTGATCAGCTTCATGGCCTCAACGGAAATCTGCGTTTCAGCGTTCTCTACCTCTTCAACGATCTCTCGCATTAGGTAGATCTCGATGTCACCCTTTTCCATGTTTACAATGATGTCAAAGTTGGCCTCTAGACCATACTTCTTACGCACCATCGCCGACAGCGTTTCTTCAACGATGCCTTGCAGGAGGTCACGGTCTATGCTCTTCTCCCTAGCCATCTCATTGAAGGCTTCGATGATGAGCTTCTTATTATCTACCGCCACTTTTACTTTACGTCGTGCCATGATTTCGTCCTAGATCTTGATCACCACCCTTGCCTCTTGAATGTCCGCTGCGTGAAGCGTAACAAGGGGCTTAGGATCCTTCTTTGATTGTAGAGGCTGAACGTCGAGGCCATCATCACCGGCACGCAGAAGCGAACCTTCAACAACAGTTCCATCAGTGCTCACCACGCGCACCGTCCTACCAACACTTTTTATCAATTGCCATAAATACTTCACCGGTGTGTCAGCACCGGGTGAAGACACATCGACCGCCCTAAGGCGGCCGGCGAATTCGTCATCTACTAGCCGCTCATCAAGACCTCGGCTAACGGCTCGACAATGGTCGTGGAGGATTCCCCCCGGAGCATCTATGAAGACGTCCATAACCAGTTGTCGTGCCTGACCTCGTACCACTACGTCTATGAGGGTAACCCCCGCGGCGATGCAGGCATCGTTGATCGCGTTCCGGACCGAGTCCGGTAGGTTCTCCTTCACAGATCTCCGACATTAGTGGTTCATTGCCAGACAGCCACAAATATAAGGAGCGGAAGGCGAAGTATGAGCAGTTGCGGAAGAATTATCCACATCTACCACAACAAATTGCCTTAAAAGAAGGCAGACAACCCGGTGATATCCTGACCGATGATCAGCGTGTGCATTTCATGGGTTCCTTCATAGGTCTTCACGGACTCTAGGTTGGCAGCGTGACGCATTACGGGATATTCGTCTAGAATTCCATTAGCCCCATGAATCTCACGGCTCATGCGGGCGATCGTGAGTGCCATCTCGCAGTTGTTTCGCTTAGCCAGCGAGACGTGTTGTGGCCGTAAGGTGTTCTGTTCCTTGATCTTACCGAGACGCCAGCAAAGCAACTGTGCCTTCGTGATCTCATTGAGCATCCACACAAGCTTGTCCTGAATGAGCTGGAATCCTGCGATGGGTTTGCCAAAGGCAATGCGACTTTTCGCATAGTTCAACGAGGAGTCGTAGCAAGCCATTGCGGCCCCAACAACCCCCCAGGCAATTCCGTACCGGGCCTGTGTAAGGCACGAGAGAGGCCCTTTTAAACCTTCAACGCCCGGCAACATGTTCTCTTCCGGAATAAACACGTCTTGGAACACTAGTTCTGATGTTACTGATGCGCGTAGAGAGTGCTTTCCCTTCATTTCAGGGGCCGTAAATCCAGGCATTCCCTTTTCTACAAGGAAGCCCCGTACCACGCCATCGAGTTTTGCCCATACCACACCCACATCTGCCAACGTGCCGTTTGTGATCCACATCTTTGCTCCGTTGAGAGTAAAGCCCCCTTCAACGCGCTTGGCATTGGTGGACATCGAGGCGGGATTGGACCCGGCGTCCGGTTCCGTGAGCCCGAAGCAGCCAATAGCTTCCCCAGCAGCAAGACGCGGGAGCCATTTCATTTTTTGCTCCTCGGAACCAAAGGCGTAAATCGGATACATCACCAGGGAACTCTGCACTGAGGCAAACGAACGGATTCCGGAATCACCTCGCTCCAGCTCCTGCATGGCGATTCCATAACACGTGTAGCTAAGTCCGGCTCCGCCGTATTCAGGGGGCAGTGTGATACCGAAGAGGCCGATATCCGCCATCTTTTTCACCAAGTGCAACGGGAAAGCCCCTTCCCTTGCACTCTTTTCGATAATCGGGAGTATTTCGTTGTCAACGAAATCACGTACCGTTTGGCGAACAAGCTTTTCCTCTTCAGTAAGAAGCTCGTCGAGATCGTAGTAGTCAGGGTGTGTGAACATGAGGTTACGGGGTTATTGGATTACGCGGTTACAAGATTACGTAATTCTGTAACTCCGTAACCCTGTAACTCTGTAACTTATCGATCATCATAGGAGGCCATAATGCGACCTGCAGCACATGAGTTCCCAGCGTACTACGAGCAGTATGTAGACAAGGTAGAATCCGAAGATGTTCTGTCGGTTTTAGACGCTCAGCGCGAGCAGATGGCGGACCTCATTGGCATGCTCGATGATGATCGCGCTCGCTATAGGTACGAAGATGGCAAATGGAGTATAAAAGAGCTGCTTGGCCATCTCGTTGACTCCGAGCGCATTTTTGGCACACGCGCACTTTGCATTGCACGAGGAGACACCCAGCCGCTCCCGGGGTTTGACGAGAACGTATATGTTGTAAACGCCATTTTTGACGAACGGACGCTGGATAGTATCGTTGACGAGTGGTTTTCACTTCGTGACGCCAACATTCGGCTCTTTTCATCGTTTTCCGAAGAAGATCTCTCACGGGTTGGAATCGCCAACGGCAAACCAATAACCCCAAGGGCTATTATTTGGACGATCGCCGGGCATGCCATACATCATATGCTTATCCTCAAAGAACGCTACCAAGCATAACGTGTCATCCGCATCCGTAAGTTTGTGCTGCCCCGTTTTACGGGGCTCTTTGTTCCAGAACATGAAGGTCCACAATGGACCGCCCGACATCGGGTGAGCAGGGTTCGCCTACACGGTCACGACTGCTTGCTCTAACAATTGGTGCTGTAGGTGTTGTCTATGGCGACATCGGCACAAGCCCCCTCTATTCTCTCAAAGAATGCTTCTCTCCACACTATCACCTTACACCGGGTCGCCCTGAAGTGTTAGGGATATTGTCGCTGATTTTTTGGGCGCTCACGCTCATCATCTGCGTAAAATATCTGCTCATCATCACCAGGTTCGATAACAAGGGTGAAGGGGGCATTCTTGCGCTTATGGAGTTGGTAAGCCAACGTAAAGGGACCTTTGCAAAAATGGGCGCCATCTTTGTGATGGGAATCTTTGGAGCGGCACTTCTCTATGGCGACGGCATCATCACTCCCGCCATCTCGGTGCTTGCCGCAGTTGAGGGCCTTGAAGTAGCCGCACCTGCCTTGCATATGTGGATCATTCCAATCACGATCGTCCTTTTATTGGTCCTTTTTGGCATTCAGAGATATGGCACTGGCGGTGTTGGCAGAATATTTGGTCCATTCATGGTTGGCTGGTTTATTCTCCTCGGTTTCCTCGGCGTGCTCAGCGCTTTAGAGACCCCCGATGTGTTCCATGCGATCAACCCGGTGTATGGCGCTCAGTTTTTCATGGATCATGGTTTCGGTGCTTTCATTGTTCTCGGAAGTGTGTTCCTCGTTGTAACCGGTGGTGAAGCTCTCTATGCGGATATGGGGCACTTTGGTCGCAAACCCATCATGCGTGGTTGGTTTTATATAGCCTATCCAGGCCTCATCCTCCAGTACTTTGGTCAAGGGGCATTGCTCCTACGCGAAGGCAATATTTCGTCGACGGTGGCCAATCCGTTCTTCCATATGGTTCCCTCGTGGGGCGTGTTGCCATTGGTGTTGATCTCCGCGATCGCCACGATCATCGCTTCTCAAGCTGTTATCTCCGGTGCCTTCTCTCTTACTTGGCAGGCCTTGCAGCTCGGCTATTTACCTCGCCTTAAGGTAATGCATACTTCGAGCGAAGAGCGAGGACAGATCTACATGCCAACGGTGAATTGGGTGCTTTTCATAAGCTGCGTAGTGTTGGTGATTTTGTTTCGGAGTTCGGGCGCGCTCGCCGCAGCATATGGCATTGCCGTTACATCTACAATGGTGATCACTACCATCTTGGCATGGTTCGCAATGCGCAGGCTTTTCAACTGGGGAGTTGCGCCAGCGGTTGCGGTCACTACGGTCTTTCTCGTGATTGATGCATCATTCCTTTTGGCAAACATGTTTAAGTTTCTTGACGGTGGCTACGTTCCCGTCGGTATGGCTGCCGGCACGTTCTTAGTAATGATTACGTGGCACAAGGGCAGAGAGATACTTCGTCAGGTGATCGAAAAACGGAACAAGCCTATCTATGACATCATACACGACGATATCAGTCGATATGAGATCGTACCCGGCACTGCACTCTACATGACCGGATATGTAGGCATTGCTCCGCCCGCACTTGTTAGCAACTTGAAGTACAATCGTGTGCGTCACGAAACAATCATTCTTCTCTCTGTCAATGTGAGCACGGCTTCGCGTATACCATTCGAGCAGCGGATAGAAGTGAAACCTATGGAGAATGGCGTGTATCAAGTGATACTCTCCTACGGCTTTATGGATCAGCTCGACCTTATGAATGACCTCATGTATCTACCGGAATACGACATTCCGGTTGACATTACTGACGCGATTTTTGTGCTCGGACATGAAACTCTGACCGTGAAGGATAGCGTGGGCATGGCAAGATGGCGCAAGGAGATCTTTGTGTTCCTCCATCGCAACTCCCGCACTCCTGCTCGGTACTTTGGCATCCCTGTGAAGAGGACGCTTGAAGTTGGATCGCACGTAGCTATTTAGTCAAAGACCAAATTGATACGTTAGCCCAATCTTAATTCCCCGTCCAACAAGCCAGCCAACATCTTGCGTTGTTGGGCCTCCCACTATCGGATTCGGGATGGTGAATTCAGTTGGCACACGCACTGCATAGCTCAAATCAAAGGCAATTCTGTCGGCTCCGATTGGCATCACTAATCCAACGCCCATAACAACACCGAAGCCAAACTGTCCACCATACGAAGCGGACACCGAAGTCGGCTTCGTTCCCAGATCTTCCTTTGGTATCGCAGAATAATCATCCACCTGATCTGCAAACAGGATCCGATCTCCAAGTACACCTACATTCAACATGATCTTGGAGCCACTTGTGTCGAGATCGGCAACCTTGAACATCATACCCACGTCAAGTTGTATGGCTCCAGTGTTGATAGTAGATGTAACAACAGGTGCGCCAGGACCAGGCTCAACAATGTTGAGACGCCCGCCAACGATTCCCGGAGCAGTGGCAACGAATGGAGAAGTGAAGCCTCCATTGTCGATTCGATATGATAGACCGGCATAGAGTTCGCTCGATCGCGCAAGTACACGATTGTACCGAGCACCGAATGCAATTCTCGTTGGAGCGCCGTAGGACGTTACAGCCGCGCCAACGCCAGTACTTGCGGTATAGGCTGCAGTTGGACCAAGGAACGACTGCGCGTTAACGAAAAACGTCGCCATCACAAACACGGTGATGGCGACGTAGAGAGACGTAGGGGGCTTCTTCATACCCGAAAGATACGACAGGAGCTCAGGACTCTGGAACTAAGACCGAGATTGCCTGTTTTGTTCCGTCGGGTTCTTTTACAACAAATAGCACACCATCGCCAGCCTTCTTCGTTGCGAGAATGCGCTGCAACTGGCTCGGCGAGTTTACCTCCTTGCCATCTGCCTTAAGTATTACGGTGTTCGAACGCAATCCTCTCTGCGCTACTGGTCCGCCTCTATCAACCTTGGAGATATACACTCCCTGTTTGATCCCAAACATTGATGTTTGATCATCTGAAAGGGGGCTTGCAGTAAATCCAAGCCCCTTAAAATTCATTGGCTCATCCAGAGCCTTCGTTGTTGCCTCGCCTGCCTTGATGTCGGTAGATGCTACATTTCTGTCACCATCGGTTGACTTGAGAATCACAGGTTTTGTGATTTCGCGACCATCCCGCCAGATCTTCAGATTCACTTTATCACCGGCGCGACGAAGAACGATCTCGTTTTGCAGGTCATTTAAAGTCTTCACTTTCGATCCGTCCACATCAAGAATAACATCGCCAACTTCTATACCCGAGGCTTCAGCCGCACCGCCCTTAACGACGCGATTAACGTTCACGCCACTGACGTTGGCAAGTCCTACAGATTTGGCAGAAGTCTCATCTACGCTGGTGATCTCAACACCGATATAACCACGCTGGATCTTTCCATCATCCATCAGGTCAAGTGCGACACTTCGCACCATGTCTATCGGAATGGCAAAGCCGTATCCCGCGTTCATGCCCGTGCTTGATGCAATTGCGGTGTTGATGCCAACAAGACTACCATTAAGGTTAAAGAGCCCACCTCCGGAGTTACCCGGATTGATCGCTGCATCGGTCTGTATGAAATTTTCTACGGCATATCGATTGCGTTCAAAAGAACGATCATCGGTCCCGACTATGCCGATGCCTCTTCCCATTGCTGATACGATCCCAGCCGTGACTGTGGATTTCAATCCCAACGGATTGCCTACAGCAACCACCCATTCGCCGATGTGAATTTCGGCTCGTTGTGCAAAGTGTGCAGGCAGAAAACTTCCGTCGATCTTAAGAACTGCGAGGTCAGTGAGTGGATCGCGACCAACCAACCGAGCCTTGTGTTCTTTTTGGTCGCTCGTTGTAACAGTGATGCCGCCATCCTTAGCATCCTCAACCACATGATTATTCGTTACCACGTATCCATCAACGCTGATAACAACACCGGAACCATTTGCTTCGCCAGGCTGCCCGAATGGAGCATCCTCACCGTCCCCACCATCCGGATTGAAAAATCTGCGTAGATCGTTGGGAAGTGTTGCCGGTGATTTCCTATCCATCTTTACGGAGATGGAAACAACGGATTGTGTGACTGCGTTGGATACCGCCACGAATTGATCATTCAACGCCTTAACTGCAGCTGAAGCCGGAGCAGGGGGCGACGCGGCACCAAGTTCCGTACCGCCCGCAAAGAGGTTCTCTATGGCATTACCGCCAAATGAGGTCATGAGAACAACACCGAAAACAATGCCGACGCCGATTAGGGCAACGGCAGTGATGAGAGATTTTTTTGACATAGATACTCCGCAAGTAAGTAGGCGGAAAGTGACGAACACTTTTTCGATTTAGTATACGAATGACGCTTCTTTAGCTGGCATGAACCAATAACCGGACTTTACGGCCGAAGGTTTCCTCCATGAGCTCCTTGCGCCTCTCGGAGCCCCATATCTCGATATCCGGGACCATCGTAGGAGCCACGAGGAAGATATCCAGGGTATTCGACGACACATTCACTCTGACCGTTTGGACCACCTGTTGCTGCCTTCTGTCTAGCCCTTCACCAATTCTTAGGATTGAGGACAGAACTTGCACGAGCCTTTGTTCCTCCTCGCTCAATGCGGCAAAAGGCAGGTGTTTCTTTTTAGGGTGGCTTTTTCTGTGGTATCGAGCAACGCTTGCGATGAGTTCGGCTTCATCATTTGTGAAGCCTGGCATGGCACTATTGCGAATAATGTATTCGCTGTGCTTATGATGTTGATCGGCTGCGATGTGATAGCCAACATCGTGGAGTAAGGCAGCGGCCTCGAGTAGCTCTCGCTCTCGATCGCCGAGATCGTGTAAGGACCGCAGATCATCAAAGAGTCGCAGGCAGAGATTCTTTACGTGCTCGGCATGTCGCCTGCGAACGCGATACAAGTCGCACAGATGATCGACACTCTGATATCGCAGATGCGATAAGTGGTGGTATTCATCAATGTCACGTTGTTTCTGTACCGTATCAAAGACAATACCCTCTCGCAGCGCATAGCCCGAGATGGTGATCTCTTGAATATTGAGACCAAGAATCGCCTGCTCCAGAATCAAGGCGCCCGCCGTTATCACATCAGCGCGTTTAGGATCCATACCTGGCAGAGCAACGCGAGCAACCTGCGTCTTGGCTTGAACAATGGACTCCACAACATCGAGAATGTCTTTGCGGTCCACTCTCATCGCATTCATAGACTCGGGAACCTTCTTTCCGCTCCGTGCAAATGCCATTGCGGCAATAGCCAGTATTGTGCCTGAGCAACCCACGGCATTCTCAAATCCGTAGGCAATCAGCGATTGGAATACGGTAGCCCATTCACCGCGAATGGCGTTACGGCATTCCTCAACCTGTTCCGTTGTGATCGTGGGGTTGGTGACCCAACTTCGCCGAGTCTACAAACGCAGCTTCACCTTGGTATCCGATAACCGTTTCGGTTGAGCCCCCTCCGATATCGATCACAAACGTACGTTTGGCAACAATCGGCAATGCGTGCACGGCACCCATGTAGATGAGTCTACCCTCCTCTACTCCTGCGATCACTTCTATCTCAATGCCGGTTTCGTTGAACACTCTCTGAACAAACTCATCCTTATTCAATGCCTCACGCACGGCGCTGGTGGCAACGGCACGGATATGTGCTCCATGTTGCGCTGCCTCTGAGGCAAAGTGCCGTAGCGTTTCCACGCCCCGCTCCATTGCTTCCGGACTGATGCGTTTCATATCCCCGGCTGACGAGCCGAGGCGAACCATTTCCTTGTTTCTCGCGTGAATGCGCAGCACACCTCGCGTGCCAACGCTCGCGATAACCATGTGGAACGAATTCGTTCCTACATCGATAGCTGCAATGAGAATAGGTTCTGGCGTTTGTTCTTCCACGAGGTCTCCTTCTGTATTCAAAGATACCATGAGTATCTTGCTCCATGCTTCAACGCCCGTTCATCATTTTGGGGCTCGTCGTGGTGGGCTTTATCGTGCTCTCCGGACTTGCCGTAGGATTCCTCCGCAGATTGTCCGGACGGGATCCTCGTAGGAGATAATATGGCCAAGGGGGAGAGATTCGCCTTCCTTGATGTGGTCAGGGGGCTTGCCGTGATCTGGATGATCCAGGTGCACGTGACGAATGTTGTTCTCGATCCGTCGCTCCGTGTGGGTTGGTTTTTTGACGCCTTGAATATCTCCAATGGATTTGTAGCGCCAACGTTCATTTTCTGTGCCGGTGCCGGACTCTGGATAGCACTTTCTCGGAAGGGACCTACATACCGTTTATTCGGTTCAGAGCTCTTCACCTATCTGCGGCGGCTCAGCTACATCCTCGTGTGGGCGTATGTGCTGCATGCACCGTTCTTTTCGCTGGACCGACTTCTTATGTCG
>JAPLFN010000121.1:769-25814 GCA_026390655.1 Candidatus Kapaibacterium sp. | reverse complement strand
CCACCTTCGTATCGCCACGTGGATCTATGGCATCGTGGCCCTCGCCATCATGTGTTGCACGTGGGCAACGGACCTTTACCCAATTGGGAGCCCCTTCCCACTTCTTCCATGGAGCAGCTATCTCTTTACGGGTGCGTTTGCTACAGGCGTCTTTATGCAGGCCGAGGATAAGGGGCGAGTGGCTCGCTGGATGTTCTGGGTAGGACTTTGCCTTCCGTTCTTGATCTTCACGTCAAAGAATATTGGTCCGGCAATGCCCTGGGACGACGGATGGTGGAGAACGTCGCCGGGGTTACATCTCTTTAGGATCAGCGCTACCCTGATGTTAATGGGCATACTCTTCTCGCAAGAACAACGATTGCGCACAAAACCATTTGGCATTCTTCTGCAGAAGATCGGCAATGAGTCGCTCTTTATGTACCTCGGTCACTTGCTCTTCGTGTACGGTTACATGAAGGACATCATCGGACTGATCAATGGGTCGCCCAATCTGGGATATGGTGGCGTAGTAGTAGTATGGCTCATCGTAACAGCCGTGTTCGTTGGCCTCATGTTGATCTGGCATAACCTCAAGAAAGAGCATCCAGTGCTCGCACAGCGTTTACTTGTTGTGCAGCTCACGTGGCTAGCCATCTCGTTTATTGTTATGCCAGCGGACTTCTCCTTAATACGGTTTTTAGGGATTGGGCCTTAACCAACAAAGGCCGCTCCCTTTCGGGAACGGCCTTTGTGGCGTTCTGTTCACGATCGTGGTTTAGTGCGCCACGGTTACCGGAAGGGTGATCGTACCGCGTTGACCAGTGATCGTCAGGTAGTAAATGCCAGAGGCGAGATCAGCAGTAACGAGTCGGAACTCGTAGGTGCCGGCATTCTGACGCGCGTTCACGAGGAACGACGTTGAGAGTGCGCCAATGGCGTTGGTAACACGTACACTCACAACGTCGTCATAAGCAAGCTCATAACGAACAGTCGAAGCGTCCTGCGTTGGGTTAGGGAACACGCGGCCAGCGATGGCCACAGTTGTGAACATTTCTTCGTTCACGCTTGTTGGGTCTTGTGCTTTGTATGCTCTATTGACCGGATCGTATTCAGTCCACTCGAGATCCCAGCGTTCCATACCAACGGCGCCACGGTACTCAACGCGCTCAAAGAATGGATCAGACGCTGTGCCGGCAAATGCTGCACCGGTAAGTGCCGGTGAACCTGTCTTAAGAGCAGGATTGAAGTCTACATTCGTGATGAACGGGGCTTCAACCATCGCAAAACTCGGCGAAGATTTCTCGATGATATTATTGAACGCTGGCTTGCTGATCCATGTATTGTCAAATCCCGGAGGAGCAACTTGACCACTGTTCAATCCGGCAAGGGTCATTGTAGCCCCCTTCACACCGTACCATGAACAATTACGCACTTCCAAGGAATCGCCATTAGCAGCAACCATCGTTGGAAGCTGGGCGATCTCAAGTCCGCGCGGCCATCCGAGGAAGAGTGTGTTGTGAATGCTTTGGCGTGAGTTGCGACGAATCTGAGCACCGGCACCAAAGCGTGAGCTGTATTGATTGGCACCGGAACCCGTTGTCCAGCTTGTGTCTTGGAGAGGGCCGATCGCTGTGACGTTGGAGAAGACGGCAGAGGTAAGGGGCTGGTTAAACGAGGAGTTTGCGTCGTTGTCCGACTCAAATGCTTGCGACGTTGAAACATCAGCCACTGTGCGGTAACGTTGTCCGATCCCGAACTGCACCTTGCCACTGAATCCATTATCCGTGTCGAAATCGTCATCCAAGCCGCCAATGGCAATCAGGTGTTTTGCATTAACCGATCCGCCGAACCATTCAAAACTATCATCGTTTGCATAGGAGCACTGAATATGGTCGAGCACCGTGCGACGTCCAACAGCGCCCATCGCGGCGCAACTGCGATACCTGCGAATTCAATACGAACGTATTGAAGCGATCCACTGGAGTCTTCATCGTCTGTTCCACCAAACCAACCACGACCGCCAGTTGTGGTCTCGGCGATTCCACCTTCGATTGCTGCTTGTCCGCCAGGATGATTTGTACGTGCCTTACCGAGGATCACAAGTCCACCCCAGTCTCCACGTGCGCGTTGACCAGGAAGGGCACTTGACGTAAAGACGATAGGGAGCTTCCGCGTACCATTTGCAATGATTTTGCCGCCCTTGTTGATGCAAAGAACGGAGTTCTGTCCAACTGTGTCTCCGAGAATGATCGTGCCTGGCTAGATCACGAGTACTGCGCCGCTATTCACGTAGACATACCCGTCCAGGCCATAGATCTTCGTGTTTGATAGATGCACGTTAGAGGTGATTTCGCCACGAAGGACGGAGTCAACCTTGACGGGTGCCGGGGCAACGATCTTGATTGGCTGATCGTTGATGTCTGTCTTTGTTGTGTCGCTGAGAAGAACCATGCGAACATACCCGGTCTCAGTTTCATCTGCCGGCCTGAACACGATACCACCAACGAATTGACCACGACGTGCTGCAGAATCAAGAACGTTAGAGAGACCCGGAAGTGTTGTCCACGGACCAGTCTGAGTCTTGCCGAAGTCGAAACGCCAGTGTTGACGATACGTTCCTGTTGTGTCCCACGAAACGGTTACCGACTGTCCAACGCGAACTTCACGGACGTTTGTACCCGGCTCGATGAGGCGGACTGTTGGCGTAACGACTATAGGTGCAGTTATCGAAAACGCAACATCAGAAACATCAAACTTCGATACGTCGCTCAGCAGCGTCATGCGAATCTAACCGCTGCTCGTTCCGTTGACGAGCTTGCCACGCGTTGCGCCGGCGTCAACAACAGCTCCTGCTCCTGCAATCGGCGTCCACGGACCCGATACAGACGTACCGAATTCAAACTTGTACGTGTTGCCAGCTGCGCTCGTTGTATCCCACTCGATTGTGACTTTTGTGCCTTGAAGATACGATTCACCTGCAGTCGAGCCCGGTTTCGTTAAACGAACAACAACCGCTGCACGATACTCCGTGTTAACCGGATCGTAGTTCGACCAACCTTCATCCCAACGAGTACCGTCTCCCGGGAATGCACCGCGATAATCAACGCGAGTAAAGAATGGGTCATCGATCGGGAAAAGTGGTCCACCATTAGTGAACGAAGCTGTGTTAAGGTACGTAGCAACAACTTGAGGACGTGGATCGAATGTTTGGTCATTCGGCCATGGGTTAAACAAGAATGCGTTATTCGGGTTTGACTTGTCAACACCGTTTTCAAATGCAGGCTTGTTTATCCAATTCGCGTCCATTCCTGCAGGGGGCGTACCACCGGCAAGATTCAGGACTGTACCCTTTACGCCATACCAGTTATTGTCGCGTACGGCCAGCGAATCAACATACGCTGCCGACATCGTTGGAGCTTGTGCTATCTCAATACCACGCGGCCAACCCACGAAGACTGAGTTGAAAATGCTTTGACGTGAGTTACGACGAATCTGAGCACCAGCACCATAGCGCGAGCTGTATTGATTGGCGCCACTACCAGTGGTCCAGGACGTGTCCTGAACTCCACCAATCAACGTCATATTTGTGAACACTGCTGAAGTAAGCGGACGATTGAATGAGGCGTTAGCGTCGTTATCAGACTCAAATGCCTGTGACGTTGAGACGTCGGCTACCGTGCGGAAACGCTTGCCGAGACCGAACTGCACCTTACCGCTGAATCCGTTATCGGTGTCAAAGTCGTCATCGAGTCCACCATAGGCGATGAGGTACTTGGCATTTACTGATCCACCGAACCACTCGAATGAATCATCATTACCGTATGAGCACTGGATGTATCGTAGAACTGTCCGACGTCCTACACCACCCATAGTAAGGGAGTTCAACTCGTTGTTCGGAGCAACTGCAATGCCTGCAAACTCAATACGAACATACTGAAGCGATCCGCTGGAATCGTCATCATCAGTTCCACCAAACCAACCGCGACCACCTGTTGTGGTTTCTGCGATTCCACCCTCAATTGCTGCTTGACCACCCGGGTGATTTGTGCGCGCATTACCGCAAATAACAATTCCACCCCAGTCGCCGCGAGCTCGTTGACCAGGAGCACCTGAGCTCGTGAAGATGATCGGCATTTCCTTCGTTCCGTTTGCGATTAGCTTTGCACCCTTGTTGATGCAGAGCACGGAATTCTGTCCGATCGTATCACCAACAACAATCGTTCCTGGCTGAACCTCAATCACGCCACCGGCATTGACAAAAACGTAACCATCAAGACCATAGATCTTGGTGTTGCTGAGATAGATTCTACCTGTAATCTCTCCACGTAGAACTGAATCGGGAGTGATTACTTGCGGAGACTCAATCGTGAACGGGTTGTCTGTGATGTCATAGACATTGTTGGAATCCGCTATGAGTTCCATTCGAACGTAACCAGAAGACGTTCCCGTTGCTGGTGTGCGCCATCCTCCACTTGTTGGGACGGATTGACCACGAGTGGATCCAGAATCCAAGACATTTGCTGTCTGTCCAGTGAGGGTTGTCCATGGTCCGGCAGGCGAACTGCCGTACTTGAACCGCCAGCGCGCGCGGAACGTCCCCGCCGTGTCCCAACGCATTTCTTGCGTTGATCCCGGACGAAAAGACTCGCCACCGTTTGGGAACGTTATGCGACATGATGTTGGATTCTGCGCGGCGAGTTCGCCGGCAGTTATTACGAGGGTCAAAACGAGAAGACAAAACGCCTTCATACGATTTCCTTTAGTTGAATAATGATCAATCATAGAAAACGGTAGCTGATACCAAACGTGTAGGTACTTCCCCGAACATTCGACTGGATGTTAACGCCACCCTGCTGCCAATAGAGAGGTTGATTCAGAAGGTCGCGAATAGCAAACTTCATCTCGAACGTGCTGCCAAGGCTCTGCGTTAGCGATATGTCAATCATCTGACGTGGCATTTCATACACGTGAGGGTCGTCGAATTGATAGGCACCGCGCTGCCCAACCTTGATGATGCGCTTGCCGTATGTATTGTATGCAAGGTTGATCGTTGAGCCGGTTGAGAAATTGGTGTAGAAGAGTCCCACATTAACAGTGTATGGGCTCTGTCCCCACATCGTTCGCGAATCGGTAACCCCACCCTGGTTCACATTGATATGCGAGTTGATGACGGCTGCATTCAAGGAAAACGTGAATGGCGTTAGGGACTTTGCGATAAAGCCCAATTGTTTGCGGAGTTCGATCTCTACGCCGTAGTTCTGGGCAAGTCCGTTAGCATTTTGAAAGCTGTAGATCACTTCGGATGTAGAAGGAAGGATTGTCTCCTCGATAGCATTCTTAAACGTCTTGTAGAAGGCACTAACGCTCAGTACCTCTCCTGGATTCGGAAACAGTTCCCAACGAAAGTCATAATTCTGGATAAGTGCTCGTGTAAGATTCGGATTACCGGTTGTAACGGCTTGAATCTGAAAGTTGTAGAACGAGAACGGAGCAAACTCACGCAACGATGGGCGCGCGAGCGTCTGCGTGGCACCGATGCGAAAGTTCATATCAGCGGTAGGGCTGATAACGAAGTTGATAGACGGGAGGAGGTCCGTAACATCTACCACAGGATTAACAGCCTGATCCTGAGAGTTAAAGGAGCTCAGTTGTTGTAAGCTGCTCTCAACGCGTGCACCACCGATGAATCGAACACGCGTGTCGCCAACCTGGAATGGTACATCCGCCATAAGGTAGGCTGCCGCTATTCTCTCGGAGGCTACATACTTGTCGGAAAGTCTGGTCTCTTCCGACATCATGAGTCTATTTGCCGAATAGTTGGAATCTGCGAACGGCGCCGCTGGATTGACTTTTCCTGTCTCGCTCGCTAAAAAGAGGTTGTCGATCTCGCCTTGGTAGTTACGGGACTGTATCACCGTGAACGAGCGCGCATTGAAGTCACGATTTCGGAATTCATACAGTCCACCGAACTTCACTTTCGCAGCCTGAACAGGGAGCATCAGATTCATCGATGCAATTCGGTAGTACTCAGACATGTCCGAGTAGAATCTCCCGGCCGTAGTTCCATCGCCAGTTGGTGATGGTGAGAAGTTTATTGCGAGCGATCCAGGGGCATCTGATGTTTGACGGGTGTACTGCAAACGACGATAGTCCGGTTCGTTGCGTTGGGTCTCGGAGTAGCCGAGCTTCCAATCAACAACAGTGTTGTTAAGGAAGCCTAGTGTATGCTCCCCGCCGAGTTGCGAGGTTAGCAGTTCTTTCTGCACATAGTTGAACCCGAATTCGCGACGTGTCTGACCTTGCGTGAAGCTCTCACCATAGAGTTCCAGCGACTCATCGTCCATGGATCGATTATAGACGTTCTTCAGAGAAATGGTGCTGCTCTCACCTATTCTATAAGCCATGTTAAAGAGGCCGCCAATATTCGAGCTTCGCGCAGCTAGATAGCCTGTTTTGTCAAAGCCAAGCGAGCGGTCCGCTTGAAGACCAGAACGTGTCATGCGGTTCATCGAGTAGCTATTGCTGTAGTTCACATTTGCTACGATTCCGAATGCGTCCTTCTCTCCGATATCGAAAGGGGCGCTGAGAGTTACCCCAAGGCCGCCATTCATTGGCGCAGTTTCGTACGATGTGTTCCAATTAGAATTTGGGAAGCCACTCCCAATCTCTGATACCCGAGTAGATGCGGCAACATCGCCAGACTGTGCTTTGCTATTTAGACTGAGGAACTCTTCGCGATTGGCAGGAATATTAGAAGGGGCGCTGCGATCGCTCGCCCCATTGGCAGCCCAGTCCTTCGAGGATCCGGAATACGATAGGAATTCGTTACCATGGAACGTAACGTAGTTATTGATCGACTGAGAGCCACTGAGCTTCACACTGAACGCAGACGGGAAGTCAATCGTGTTCAGTTGAACAAGTCCACCCGAGAAGTTTCCTGGAAGATCCGGCGTAAACGACTTCGTCACATTCGCGTTCTCAAGTAGTTCCGCGGGAAACATATCAAAGGCGAAGGCCTTCTTGTCCGGCTCCGTTGAGGAAAGTGCGGCACCGTTCAATGTTGTATTGCTGTAGCGCTCACTTACGCCACGCACATAAACGTACTTTCCTTCCACAAGGGTTACTCCAGAGACACGCTTCAAAGACTGACCCGCATCACTATCCGGCAGTTTTGATATCTCTTCGCGGCCAATGCCATCGCTCACTTGTGAGGCATTCTTTCGTTGTAGAAGTAACGCCGACGCATTGTCATTTGTGCGTGAAGCCTGAACAATCACCTCCTTGTTCGACTTCTTTGATGCGCCGAGAATAATGGTCACCTGAGTAACCTCATCGGCCACAACCAATATTCCTTCCACGACCTTTGCTTCGTATCCGATGAACGTTACTCGCAGCTTGTACCCTCCTGGCTCTAACTTCTTGATTCTAAACGTACCTTTTGTGTCAGAGTAGGCACCCTTCTTCGTGTCAACTACTCCGATGCTGGCACCGCGAAGCGCCTCGCCAGTCTCAGCATCCGTAACTTTGCCTTCAATAGATCCCGTCTGTGCGAGCGAGGAGGCTAATCCGAGGCACAGCAGGACAATGGTTGCTACATATTTCATAGAGTTTTCCAGATCACATACATCATGAACAGAACGAACGTTTACGAAATTATCGGTGGGCTATTAGCTGTATGTTATGGCCATGTTACCAACAGGAAACACTGGCTTCTGTTGACTCTATTCGTGCTTCTAGCCCCTTCCCTGATGGCCCAGCAGGCCAGGCAAAAGGTGATGGTAGGGGGCATTCAACGCGATACGCTTGACACATTGATAACGTCGTATAAGGTAGAAGCAGCAATGGCACTCGCCCTGGACGTTTCCGGGCGATATGAGCTTATTCCGAACTCCACGCGTGACTCTATCGTCCGGACATTCCACAAGGACTCGATCACGATACAAGCGGCTGCGGACAAACTCGGTGCAGAGCTCATCGCCTTTTGTTCAATCGGCCGTGTGGCAAATCTTGTTCGCATGGAGGTGGTGATCACCGGTGGCGAGGGCTGGATCGTCACAACTTCCGGCACGGGATATGCGAGTACCTCGCTACTGTCAGACAGTTCTCGCCTGCGCATCATAGACCCAGCGATTCTAACATCAACTCAACGTGCATTATGCGGTGCGTTACTTGATTCGGCACTCTATGCCGACGCAGATTCCGGATTGAATGCACGACCCACTCAACTTGCGGCCATTGGCGGCATAGAGTTTATCCCGGGCTCCTCGGACCTCGCACCATGGTCAATCATTCGTGAGAAGATCGCCGCTTCGTATGACGCAGCATCAACCATCGCCGCTTCAATGCGAGGGAACGATATGGTCACCGTTGCAGATATTGAGACGAGAGATAGTATCTACGCGCTGGCTCGACTCTACATGGTCGAGAATTATAATCCCCCATCCGGCACGGAGATCAAAACGCTTATGGGGTTTGAGTTCACTCACATTATAACCGGTCGCTTTGAACGCGTCCGTGGTGGGGCTCAGCTTACGCTTGTCTACAACGAGATTCAACCAAATGCCTCGTACACACCTGTACGAAAGGCCACGACGATCGTTCCTGTTGATGTGAAATTGGCTTTACAGGATGGAGTTCGGACTTGTCTGCGTCAACTATTTGGAGCAATCACCGAACCAGTGGCACAGAAGAAGTAAGAGTGCCGTGAGATCCGGATGTGATCCTGACACTGTAGACACCGGACGCTAGTCCGTCCAGTGAGAACCGTAGGATAGAAGCCCCCTCGGCAATGCGCATGTTGCTGAAGGACGTAACAACGCTACCAACGCTGTTGACAATCTCAATACTTACTACATCGGCGATCCTTGCGTCGGCAGAGATGGACAGTTCTTCCCTTGCCGGCAATGGCGGGAGGAGACGGAAGATGGTCTGTTGGCCAAGCTGAATCAGAAACCGAGGGCCACACGCATCGACAATCAACGAACCGTCGTCAACAATAACATTCACTGCCTCCTTGGCCCATATGGATGTTCTTGTAAATGCCAGTGGGGTACTGTCGGGAATCGCCGAGAACGCCTCGCCGTGTAAGATGGCTATAACGCCGGAGCGACCACAATCTGGCCCGGTGGAGTTGAGCATGATGTGTATCGAATCATCGTCAAGCATCCAGCGGACGTTTGCATCCGGCATTGTGCCTTGGGTTATTGAATCAACAACGAGGTTCAGTTTGTTAAAGGCAATGTGTGTGGTTAGGCTGTCCACACGTGCATCTTGCACATCCGAATCCCAATAGATCGGAATCGACACTCGGGCGTTAGGCTGCACAGAATAGTCATCCATGTGCATACGCAATGTAAACGTTGGCGGAATCGTTGGGTCTTGCGCGCGACCTTTCATTGTGATCGCAGATGACGTTGAGCACACATCACCATCAACAAGCACGAGTTGGGCGTCATGGATGCCAATCGCACGCGGGGCATACTCCACGGTGGTGTTTAGGCTGGCGCCTGCATCCACGAGTTGACCGTTGATCGATGTTACAATACGCCATGGCAACGTAGGGGGCTCAACGCGCAGCTCAACGATCCTGCGCGGTACAAGGCCCGGGTTGCTGATGGTGACCGTACCGGTGGCTATCGCGTTTGGTTGAAGTACTCCTAGATTGAGCGGGTCAGGACTTATCATCAGTCGATCTCCGGCGGCCAGTGTCACGAGCACCACCGCCGAGTCCTTGGCCGAACACACCCTATCCGTAAAGACAACCACTGCACGAGACGTGCCTTGACTCAGATTCGGTGGGTCCACTTCAATCGTAACTCGCGCACTGTCACCCGATGCGACTGCCACTCTTGATTCAAGCACACGGATACCCCGTGGTGGACTCTTGATCGAGATGTCTACGTCGGTAGATAGAGTACCTGTATTCGAGACGAGCACAGTACGTGCGGTTTTCGACTCACACACTTCAACCGTGCCAAAGTCCACTATAGATGGTTGCGCAGTAATCTTCGGAACGTTCAATCTTCCCTGAAGTGGCACAGAGAATGTTCCACCCTGCGCGTCCGTTGTCAGGTCGAGTGTGGCAGTGCTTAGCCCCGTAACCGTTGGAAGATATTCCACTACAATCCAAAAACGCGAGCCGGGCTTGATCAGCACCTGTGATGGACTGATCACGCGGAAGGGTCTTCCCGATTCCCTTATGACTGCACTAATGAGGGTTATTGAACGGCCGCCCTTCACGTCGATATAGACACTGTCGAGTTGTTTACTTGGAGCACACTGCTGCGTCCACGTCAGTGCAGATGGTCCGAAATCAAAGTCAGTGGTCATGGCTTTGAGTCGCACTGAAGCTGACACGGTGGTTGAGCATGTTGTAAACGCTTCCACTTCCAACGCACCAACGTACACGATTGGGACGGATGAACTCCATGTAAACGTCACCACCGCACTATCATTCCTCCTCAGGACAAATGGTACGGTAGGGATGTTTGTGATCATTGCAAATGGCAGTGGCGCCATACGTATATCGCGGATCGTAGCGCTATCACCTGCGGCTAGGCGAATCACAAAACGCTTTGAGATGACCGTGTTAACATCGGCGGAGTCGACAACACTAGAGGGGGTGATCGTGAGAGCGAGGTCTTCAACAAGACCTCGTACAAGAACGTACTCGGTGGTGTCGCAGGGCTGCATGCGAAGCGCGATTGTATCATTAACCGGACCTCTTCGTGATGCCGTGTACGTGAATCGCACTTGTCGTGTTTGTCCTCCAAGCATCGTGATAGTACCTGAAGTAAGCCCGGTGATCTGTCTTGAGGACGTTGACAAAGAAACTGTGGCCGTGGTTGTTCCATCATTCTTTATCGAGAATGTCTTGTCGATCACTGTACCTGTGCACATCGAGCCAAGGTCAATAACTCGAGGCGTGATCGACAGAGCAACACGCGTAGATCTCCCCTGCAGTGCTATCTGCCATGGTGTTTTTGAGCCTCGAGTACGCGTGAGATCGTCATTCTCGATGATCAGCGATACGTTGTCATTACCAGTTTGAGATCTATACTCAACCAGCACGGTGTCTGACTCGCCGACTTGTAAAGTCCAAGGGGCTCCAAAACGACCGCTCACAAAGCCAAGTACGATAAATGCCTGTGGACCCGAATTACTTGCAGTCATGGACCGAATGATCAATGCCGCATTCCCCGTGTTCGAGATTGGGATACGTATCGTATCAAGCGCTTTACACTTCGCGTCAACCTTTGCATTGACGATACTATTGAAAATCGGAGAGACTCCATAAACACGAACCGTAACAAATGTGTCACGAGTGCATGGACCAAGGCGAACACGGAATCGGGCGGATGTCCAGCCGGTGTCACGCGCGTTAGCCGTAATGTAAGTGAGCGCGATACCCGTGCGAACAACAGTAGGAGGAACGAAGGTCATATTGATCGTTGTATCTCCGCTGACGCGGATGATGCTTTCGATCGATTCGGCATAGATCGCCGAGCTGGATCGCCAACTTAATGTACGATCGAGCTGCACTCCAACACGTGTTGTGTACACGAGTAGCGTGTCAACAGGATATGCTGACGGTTCTCTGCGATCTCCTTCTAGCTGAACCACCAGAGTTGTCTCCGGTTGTTCGATGCGAATACTGAGAGTGGCTGTATGCGCACCGGCGCTCAGCGGCCTGTATTCGACGATGACCGGCTGCGGAACACACGATGCAATGTTCGTTGAGAGAGGCGCGTTTACAATGCGGAAGTTTGGGGCACCTGCACCTGTGATGGTTGCAGTCCATGGTGATGCGAACCAATTGATGTTGCGTACCATCACGGTATCGCGTTTGGCTGCGTCGGGACATACCTCGCGGAATCGTAAAACGCTATCACTCTGTGTGCGGAGCGCGGGTGCTGTCCGGAAAAGTCCATCACCAACAACCCAACCGTCGTTGCTATTGAGGAAGAAGATGTCGTCTGTATTAGCCCCTTCCAAACCGCAATTACGGAGCTGCCAGGACTGTCCGGCATTCGATGTATAGTAGACAGATTCGTTCCAGCCGGCAGCCCACCCATGCGTAGCGTCAGTCAAGAACGTGCCGAACATACTCTCACCTGAGTTGAACTCACGCCACGTCTGACCAAGGTCGGGACTAAAGCGCATGCCTTCGCTTACCCCGGGATTGTTGTTGCACTTCGCGCCACCCATAGGAACACATATCGAGTTGCCGGACATCGCAAGCTCTTCATGCCAGGGGGCATTTGTTCCCGTGTACGCCAATACCTGCCAATTAACGCCATCGGATTGTGAGCGCCAGAGCGTACCGGATCCCATCGCATAAAGCGTATTCGCCGGCATCGTTGCATCCCAATATGGGTCAGCCATTGCGGATCGTTTTTCCAGCGTGTCAACGAACATTTGGAATGTGGTTCCGCCGTCCATTGTCTTCATGAATGCGTTATAACCGCACCCTCCGCCGGTGAACCACCCTTCGTTTGCGTTTCGGAACCAACCTCCCCAAATCATCGGTGAGCCTACGGGCTTGATATCCTTCCAGGTAACACCACCGTCCACAGACTTGTACATACCGCATGGCCCGGAGCAATACCCTACAAGTGGATCGAGGAACTGAATGTACTCGAGGTGGCAGGCCCCCTTTGCCGGGTCAACTTTAACACCTTGCCATGTTTGACCGCCATCGACGGTGCGTACAACATATCCTGCCCGCTCATCGCATGCCCATCCGAGGTTCTGATTTGAGGGTAGGAAGAATACATCGAGGTAATACCCTCCGCTATAGGGCGCAGGAATTGCGACTTTTTCCCATCGCTGCGCGTAGCTCGGAACTGAGCCAAGAATGGATAGAACCAACGCCAATATGGTAGCTGCTGTTCTCACGGTAGAGACAAGACAACTTAACACAGGAAAGGTTCCGATAGCACCTTCATTTCAACCTGAAAGGTCGCCTGAAAGGTCGCCCAACGGGTCAATTACAGGGCAAACGTGTCTTCCCTGTCTGGGCTTGTGGATACCCAGATGATCTTGGCTCCGAGGAGGTCCTCAATGGTCTTTACATAGACCTGGGCTGCAGTAGGAAGGGCATCAAAGGACTTAACGCCCTTGAGGTCGCACTTCCAGCCCGGAAGCGTCACGTACTCGCATTCTACCTTGCTCAACGTCTGGGCATCTGCAGGGAATGACTTTAGCGTCTTTCCGTGGAGCGTATAGGCCGTACAGATCTTCAGCTCGTCAAAAACCCCCAATACATCGAGTTTGGTAAGGGCGATTTCGGAGATGCCATTGATCATTATCGAATAGCGGAGTGCAGGCACATCCAACCAGCCGCAACGTCTGCTACGGCCCGTTGTTGCGCCAAACTCGTGGCCTTCGGCGCGCATCAATTCGCCCGTTGCATCTTCTAGTTCTGTGGGGAACGGACCATTGCCGACCCTTGTGCTATAGGCCTTAACAACACCCAAAACCGATGTAACGCTCGTTGGAGGAATACCAAGCCCGGTACATGCGCCACCAGAAGTTGGGTTAGAGCTTGTGACGAACGGATAGGTGCCGTGATCGAGGTCAAGGAGAGCCCCTTGTGCACCTTCAGCCAGCACGCGCTTCCCATCCTGAAGGGCATTGTAGAGCAGCGTTGTTGTATCAGTGATGTATGGATCGATCTGCGTGTCGAATGCAACATATTCGTCGATCATTGCATCAACGTCAAGGGGCTCAACGTCATACAACGCACGAAGGATCTGGTTTTTTTCCGCAAGATTCGTCCGGATCTTTTCGCCCAATGCTTCGCGATCTAAGAGATCTACTATACGAATGCCGATACGAAGTGCCTTGTCATTGTAGGCAGGTCCGATACCACGACCCGTTGTTCCGATCGATCCTGCCTGCTTTTCTCTGGCCATATCCATCATCTTGTGGTATGGCATAATGAGATGAGCCTTATGGCTGATATGGAGTCTACCTTCGATGCTGATCCCCATGCCTTCGAGCATGTGGATCTCTTCCATCAAGGCAACGGGGTCAATGACCACGCCGTTACCGATTACGCAGTGCGTTGTTGGATGCAATATCCCCGAAGGAATAAGATGAAGGATAAACTTCTTTCCATCGAACACGATGGTATGGCCGGCATTTGCCCCGCCCTGATAACGTGCAACGATGTCGGCCTGCTCAGAAAGCATGTCAACGATCTTGCCCTTACCTTCATCACCCCACTGGGCACCGACGATTATGCGAACGCTCATCAGCTCTTCAGTGCCTCTGCGACAGATACCTGAGATTCAAAAACTTGTGCGAGTTGCGTCATCGATAGAAGCGATTGAACCTTTTCAGGAATTGCTGCCAGGATGAGTCGCGCGTCATGTTTCCTTACAGTAGCCAAGGCACCAACAAGCATACCGAGGCCGCTTGAATTCATCACACGAACGCGTTCGAGATCAAAGATGATGATAGAGCCAGCACCGGAGCACGACTCACGTACCAATGAAGAAAGCTCGAGCGCCTCAGCACCACCGAGCACTTCTTCACCAAACGCAATGACGGTTGTCACAGCCACAGGCTGTGTAACGCCGAATGTGCCCATGACTATCAGGCTTTCTGGTGAGACACCGTACCGACGTTCTTATGCTTTACACGATCCGTGTACCAGATTAGGAACGATGATGCAATGTAGATCGAGGAGTAGGTACCGATAACGATACCGATGAACATTGTAAAGGCAAAGCCCTCAAGAACATCACCACCCATGAATACCATTACGAGCAACGCTGCAAGAACAGACATACCCGTGATAAGTGTTCTGCTCAATGTCTCGTTGAGCGAAAGGTTTACGAGTTCAGCAAGCGCCATGCCCTTATGCTTATCGCGATTCTCACGGATGCGGTCAAACACCACCACTTTGTCGTTGATGGAATATCCAAGAATCGTGAGATACGCCGCGAGAGAGTTGATGCTGATCTCGAGGTTCAGTAGGCCGAGCTTATTGAAAAGAACCGAGATCACAAACGCCATCAAAACGTCGTGCGCAAGAGCAACGATCGATGATATGCCATATGCAAGCTGGAACCGAATAGCCACATAAAGCAAGATGATCAGGGTCGCCAATCCAAGCGATATCAAAGAATCAATGGCCAACTCGTTGGAAACCTTCGGGTCAACGTTGTCTGCACCAAGCAGAACAACGTTATCCTTTGGAAACGACTTCTGAAGGTGAGAAATGATATTGGCAGAAATCTCCGAAGTACGTCCTGTTTCATTGATACGAATGAGGTACTCACCCGGTTTACCAAAGCTCTTGATCTCAGCACCTGAAAAACCAATTGCCGAAACGGCTGCGCGAACTTGATCTGCACTCGTTGACTTGTTCTCAAATGCAACGCTGATCTGCGTTCCACCTGTAAAGTCAATACCAAGCTCAATCATACCGGGAAGGAAAGCTATGATGAGACCCACAACGGTTGCTATCAACGACGTCATGAAGAACACGTTGCGCTTGGTTACGAAGTCAATATTTGTCTGTTTGATCAGGTCCATGTTATGCCGTCCTCTTCTGGCCAATGTTGAATGTTGTAGCGCCACTGGCAATAACGAGTCCGAACATCGCACGTGTTACGACCACCGCCGTAAAGAGTGTGATAACAGCACCGATAAGCAGGGTAATAGCGAAGCCCTTCACCGGGCCCGAGCCCCATACCAACAGCGGAATCGTGGCGGCAATGTTTGTGAGGTTGGAGTCAATAATGGCACTCCACGCTTTATTAAAGCCCTGATCCACGGCCACCTTCAATGTCTTCCCTGCATAGAGCTCTTCACGCATTCGCTCAAAGATGAGAATGTTCGCATCCACGGCCATAGCGGTTGAGAGAATCAAACCGGCGATACCCGGAAGCGTGAGCGTGCCACCGAATCCGGCAAGGCCAGCAACGACGAGTAATACGTTCATGACGAGGGCAACATCGGCAATTCCACCGCCCCATGCGTAGTACGCAAGCATGAAAAGGATAATGAGAGCGAAGGACAGCAGCGAACTCGAAACACCGCGACGGATAGAATCCTCTCCGAGTGAAGGTCCTACAACACGCTCTTCGATGATCTTCACCGGAGCTTTCAGCGCGCCTGCTTTCAGAACAACAGCAAGAAGGTTCGCTTCTTCCGGAGTACCTGAACCGGTGATCTGAGAAGATCCGTTAGGAATTTTGTTTTGTACGACCGGAGCAGAATACACGCGGCCGTCAAGGCAGATCGCGATGCGCTTGTTGATGTTAGCGCCCGTGATCTGTGCCCACTTTTCAGCACCCATGGTGTTCATTTCCATGAGCACTACGGGATGATTACTTGCTTGGTCAAAACTTGGGAACGCTTCTGTCACAACGTCGCCAGTAAGATCCGGGTCGCGGGCTACACCATACACGTCATACACTTCAGGAGTGCCGTCCTTTGATGGGGTACCTTCCGGCTTGGCCGCAACGATGATGTCAATGTCTGCAGGAATCGCTCGTTTTACGTCAGCGCGATCAAGAATCTTGAGGAGTTGCGGTAGGCTCTTACCACTAACGATGAAACGGTAGATACCTGTTTCAGGGAAGTCTTCGGCCTTCTTGAGGATGAGATCGAAGGGCTGGTATGATGACTTATCATTCTGAGCGTAGTAGCCACCAAGCATGTGTGAGAGCGGATAGTCGCGTTTGATGCGGCGTGCAGCTTCATCGTCACTTAGTCCTGCATATGGGTTCTTTGCCTTACCTGCAGTATCAACCTTTGACGTGTCCTTCTTTGTGGAATCCGTCCTTGTTGTGTCTGCCATTGCAAGCGCCGACGTATCAGCCACAGCAGAAGTATCGAGCTTAACACCCTTGAGCAAATTATCGATGGCAAAGAATGCGCGGATAAGATCCCTATTCATCAACACGCGTTTGAATTCCAAGCGCGCAGTTGTCTGCAAGAGAGAGCGAATTTCCTTTTCATCCTTCACGTCGGGTAACTCGATCACAATGCGGCGAGCCCCTTGCTTCTGAATGTTTACCTCAGAAAGCTCGTACTTGTTGATACGTTGCTTGATGACTTCCATAGCCTGATTTACCGCACCGTCTGCATCACGACGAAGTTTTTCTTCTATTGAAGCCTCGGTGGGATCGGACTGATTGCTCACTGTGAAATACTGAAGGAGCGATTTACCGGCGCCGTGGAATTCTTTAAGGAACGTCTCAAGAACATCAAGGTCCGAGTTGTCGGACAACTTGCGTGTCTTGTCAATGATCTTGGAAAATTCTTCATCAACGCTGGCAGGGTCGGCCGACTCCTCGATGAGTTTTAGGACGTCCACTTCTAACGTGACGTACATCCCGCCTCGAAGGTCGAGGCCGAGTTTTAGTCGACCATTCCGTGCTTTTAGGAATGATTCACCATTAGAAGCATCCCACTGCTCTAGGGCTGCCGAATCTTTTGCGAGTGCTTCCCGCTCTTGATTCAGCTGATAATAGCTATAGGTTGGCCATAGCAGATACACTGCAGCCACTACCGGCAACAGAAGCAACAACCATTTGCCCAAATTCTTCGAACTCAAGAGTCCTCCGTTCATTCTCATATTGCGCATGTAACACACCACGCCCCAACTCCGCTGAGGAATTGAGACAAGGACGGCGAATATACGGAATGGTAGATTTGCAGAGCATATGGATAGAAGAGTTGCCGATACACCGGAGATAGACTGGTCCAGGTATCCCCTCCCACGGGTGCGCCACCACGTTAATTCTCATGCATACCTGCCAGCCAGCCAGCACCTACTGTTGCCGGCCTGGTACCCTACTGTCCGCCCTGACGCGGACTGGGCCACGTGGTTCGCAAACGGGCTGCCAGCAGACGTTCTGGACATTGGCTGCGGCCGGGGAGCGTTTCTTCTCCGTCACGCACTGGCGTATCCAGAGTTGAATATCCTCGGTTTGGAGGTCAGGCAGACCCTCATCTCTTGGATACAGGGCGTTATTGACGGAGAATCACTCGGAAACGCCCATTCAGAGTGGTTTTCTATCGCAAATGGCTTGGATTGGGTGCCGGGACACTCGGTGCAGTACGCTGTCTACCTGTTTCCGGACCCGTGGCCGAAGAAAAGGCACCATAAGCGTAGGGCATTTAACGACGAGTTTCTCAAAATTCTCCACCGCGTGTTGGTCCAGGGAGGCCGTATCTGGCTTGCCACGGACCGTCCTGAAGTTGACCAACACCAACGTGAAGTGCTCTCCCGATCCGATCTCTTCACTGTATCACCGCCTTTATCTGAGGAAGAGTGGCCGTTCCCATTCACCACTGACCAGCAAATGTTCTGCGACTCAAAGAGCATCCCGTACGTACGATACTATGCTGAGCGGCGGCCCTAACATCATTCTCCCCGAGGTTATCCTCGTAGGGTACCGGAATGGGTTCTTCCCCATGGGGGAGCCAACAACAGGACGCGTCCTATGGCACCGCCCAGACCCAAGAGCTATTATTCCGCTCGATGGTGTGAATATTCCACGTTCTCTACGCCAAACGCTTCGGAAAGCCCCCTACCGGATAACGATCAATGCTTGTTTCCGTGAGGTGATCGAGGCTTGCGCAGATCGCGAGGACACCTGGATCGCGGAAGACGTCATCGACGCGTACACAGAGCTCCACGAAATGGGGGTTGCTCATAGCATGGAGGCATGGGCAGGCGATGAGCTGGTGGGCGGCCTCTATGGTGTAGCGATCGGCGGAGCATTTTTTGGAGAATCAATGTTTACGCGCCAACGCGACGCATCAAAGGTTACGTTTGCGCATCTTGCACACCGATTGAATCAACGGGGCTTCCGTCTACTTGACACGCAATACATCAACGACTTCACAGCTTCACTCGGCGCGGTGGAAATTCCGGATGCTGTGTACCAGACTATGCTCGCCACTGCGCTTGCCATTCCGGCTCAGTTTGTGTGAGCTGTTGTTCTTGGTAGCCATCGCGTTGATGGCTGCTTCATGTCAGGCGCCATACTACAAACGCAATGCGGCCGCGTGTCCTATTCCTCCGCCACCCCCTGCATGCAAGCCTGGTACTTTTTCAACGATCACCTATGATAGTTATCGTGGAATGACTCTTGTTGCTGTTGACACTGTGATGCAACGTTCTGACGATGACGTAGCCCGTGGTTTGTTCATCGCAACTGAGGTTCGGCCCGGAGCGATCATGGGCGATGCTTCGCTCGTTCGCTCTGGTACACCACTTGAAGAACCGTTGAACCTTCCTCTATACTGGGATGGCCATGCAACAATCTCTCCCAATGGTCAATGGATGGTCTTTGCATCCGATCGTCCAGGTAGCATCGGTGGTACGGATCTTTGGTGCACGCGAATCACTCCACAGGGATTTGGTCCTGTTCATCTTTGTGGAGGCGTGGTCAACACACCATGTGATGAGATCTCGCCGCAGTTCACGCCTGACGGATCTGCGATTCTCTTTAGTTCCGCCGGTCATGCAACTGTTGGCGGATATGATATCTTCAAAGCAAACTTCCGCACCGAAGCAGATTCACTTGTTGTGACCACGGTTGAGAATATCGGCATACCGATAAACACAACCTATGACGAGATCTTTCCTGTTCAGAAGGACGAGACCACTCTCTACTACGGGTCAAATCAACTGAGGCAAGGGGCTCCTCAACGCCGCGACTTCGATGTCTACGTTCTGCATCGCGTTACACTCGGAGCACCCGTTCAATCTCGCATCAAGGTGGCCGCAGTCACTGAGCCCCCTGCTATCCCTCCACCTCTACCAACGATCACTCCACAACGCGCTACGATCACCGGTGTGGTTGTAAATCAGCAGACGCAGGAACCGGTGATTGGCGCAGAGGTGACGGCACGTGAACGCACTACTCGCGTGGTAATCTCGAGTACTCGCACGGACTCAAGCGGTCGGTACGAACTGGATGTTCCGGTAGACACACCGGTCGATGTTTCAGCCCAATCGTCGGATCTTTTTTATGACGGTTTTCAGGTGAACATTCCGAAGGAAAAACAGAACGACACTATTGTTCGCGATACGCCGATCGCTCTGCCGATCACCTACATCCTCCGTGTGAACTTCCCTACATCGATATTCGACAAGCCCTATGACAACACGCTAGATTCTAACGGTGTTGAAACAGATCAGATGTGGACGTCAGCGCTCGATGAACTCGCTGCTAATGTGCGCAGCAGTATATCTCGACTCAAGAGACTGGTGCTGATCGGTCACACCGACGACGTTGACTCAGATGCATCCAATATGAAACTTGGCAAACAACGCGTGGAGTTCACGATCAATGAACTTGTGAAACGAGGGATTCCGATGAATCTTATGGAGGGACGTAGTGCCGGTGAGCGTCTCAAACCAAATAAACGTCCCGGAGAACCCATAGACACATGGCGCAAGCGCTGCAGGCGAGTTGAACTCGTAAAGGTTCTCCAATGAAGACGGGCGTATTTGCACCAAAGAAGGTCCTGAGATATGGCCTCTGGGCCGTTGGTTCCGTGGCGGTAATCACCATCGTTTTTGTCCTTGTTGTTCTTAGCGACGGCCTCCCCACTCTAGAGCAATTGGAGAATCCGCGGCAAGATCTTGCTACACAAGTCTATAGTTCTGACGGCGTGCTTCTAGAGCATTTTGCAACTACTCGCAGAACCTATAGCCCCTTCGACTCTATTCCCAAACAATTCGTGGACGCGCTCATTGCCACAGAGGACCGTGCGTTCTATGATCACTGGGGCGTGCATTCAATGCGTGTGCTCAAAGCTGCGATCAAGAATGTGTTTGCGATGCGAGCAAAGGAGGGGGCTTCCACTATTACGCAACAACTCGCGCGCAATCTCTACTTCACGCAAGAGCCAACCTTAGCAAGAAAGATCCGAGAAGCGTGGACGGCGCTGCAAGTTGAACGCACGTACACGAAAAACGAGATCCTCGAGATGTATGCCAACACTGTCTATTACGGTAGAGGCGCTTTTGGTATTCGTGTTGCGGCACAAGTGTATTTCAACAAAGAGCCAATGCGCCTGACCACTGGCGAATGCGCCTACCTTGTAGGCTTGTTCAAAGCGCCGGAGAAATATAATAGTGACGACTCACTCGGAATTACCAGACGGAATCTTATCCTCACGATGATGAGAGATGAAGGGTACATTGACGATGCGCAGTGGGCAAAGTCTTCGTCTGAGCTCCTCGTGAAGCCCTCGCCAACGTCTGTGTACAGAGGCATTGCTCCGCACTTCGTAGAGATGATCCGTCAGAGGCTAGGACGGGAGGGGACATGGGCAGACAAACTCATGGGACACGACCTCTATCGCGATGGACTGGTGATCCATACGACGATTGATTCGCGCATCCAGCGCTATGCGAATGAGGCAATTGCGGAGCACCTTGCTGTCTACCAAAAAACATTCGATGCATCGTGGTCTTGGAAATCGAAGGGGGCTCTCCTCAATTCCATGCTCGATCGCGCTATCTCCAAGCGCGTGGACTACATCTCGGCATCAAGTGAACAGCGAGCGAAGATCGTAGATCGATATAAGCGCAACCCCGGCTTCGTCGATAGTGTGAAACGAGAAATGACCATCATCCAATCCGGACTCGTGGTTATCGATCCACGCACAGGCGGAATCCTTGCTATGGTTGGTGCCTCGCCTCTCAGCATGCAGCTTAATCCGGCTGCTCGATATTCGCTCAATCACGTCACACAGATCCATCGTCAGCCGGGCTCCTCATTCAAACCATTTGTCTATGCAAGTGCACTCGAGGAGGGACTTACTCCGGAGACGAGCATAGAGAGTGGACCATTCAGTACCACGCTTGGTGATGGCACAGTATGGGCTCCACGTGGATCGAGCAAGGAAGGCGGACCGGTTTCGCTCAGGACGGCGTTGAAGTTTTCTACCAATAGCGTTGCTGCCAGACTGATCACAGAGCATACTACTCCAAGCAACGTCGTTGATCTCTGCAAGCGTCTTGGTATCACGTCGCCCTTGCAGGCTGTGCCTTCTATCGCCCTTGGCTCCGTAGAGGTGACGCCACTCGAAATGACCTCCGCATTCGCAGCATTCATCAACGACGGCGTTTATGTGCCACCAGCGTATATCACGAAGATCGAGGACAGAATGGGGAATGTGTTGTATGAGGCACACCTCCCTAATCAAGTGACAGATGCGATCAGCCCGGCCGTTGCTTCGAACATGATCTCCATCATGCGTGGTGTGGTAGATGGTGGAACCGCATCGAGTATTCGTCGATTCTATCGCCAGGATGCAGCCGGCAAGACGGGCACAACAAATGATTTTGCCGACGCATGGTTTGTTGGCGTAACCCCGCAACTCTCCTGCGGAGTGTGGGTTGGATTCGACGATCGTCGCGTGCAGTTCACAGGTGACTATGGTCAAGGCGGTCGCGCTGCTGCACCCGCGTGGGGCCGACTTATGCAAAAGGTCTACAATGACCCAACGATCCCCTGGCGTCGCTCTACGTTTGCTGTGCCACGAGATTCTACCGATACAGTGAGTGTTGATCTGATGGTGAATCCACCTGCCGATGAGATCGATGATCGTTCAGCGGATACAACGAAATGAGCACTGACACACCAACATGGACTCTTACAGACGGGACAACAATTCCGATTGGAACGATGTATTGCATTGGACGCAATTACTCGGCCCATGCACTTGAGATGAACGCACCCGTTCCTGACGATCCGATTGTGTTTCTAAAGCCCCCTGCAGCATATCGCGCCAACGGAAGTACCATCACACTTCCGGCGTGGTCTCACGACGTGCATCATGAAGTAGAGCTCGTTATTGTCATTGGGTTGAACACTGATGGTGTTTCGGCTGACAACGTATGGGACGTTGTTGCCGGTGTTGGCGTTGGTCTTGATCTAACTGCCCGAGACATACAGTCCGCTGCGAAGAAGGACGGTCATCCATGGGCTATAGCAAAAGCGTGGAATGGTTCAGCACCCGTCAGCACAATTGTTTCCGCCGACACTTCAGGACGAGGTCCGTGGGATTTACAGTGTACTGTGAATGGCAAGGTTCGTCAAAAGGGCTCAACACAAGACATGGAGCGAAGTGTTGAACACTTGGTGTCGTATCTATCGTCAGTGTTCACACTCCGCCGTGGTGATTGCATTTTTACTGGAACGCCGTCGGGCGTTGGGCCTATTGTTTCTGGCGACGTTGTTGTTGCCTCCCTCTCTTCCATTGTATCTCTCGAGGTGCATATCGCATGATCAGATACCTCCTCCCTTGCCTTACTCTATGCTCGTTGTTGACGATCGTTGGGTGTGGCAGCTATACCCGCTCCGAACGCGACATCTACACCGTCACTCACTCGGATACTGTGGTCACTGAGAGAGTTCAGAACCAGCCAGGTGACCGTGACAACGGTATCATCTATCCGTCAACACGATCTATCACAATGGCTCGCACGGTAAATCAACAGGACAGTGTTGTTGACAGACACTACCCTGCTTTTATTCGCCTCGGATTGTTTGAAGGAATCGGCCTTATCGGTTCTAGTGTTCAGGGGGCTAATAGTTCGTACACAGGATTATTCGGCGTCTATTATGACATCAGTCGTGTTTTGTTTGGAGCTAGCACAGACACTACACAGTCAGCAATATTCAGTGGCTATATATATCGTTTTGGCATTGGTGAGTGGAAGTTGAATTGGTTTGATAATGACCCAGGGTGGTCATGGGGCGTTACCTCTGCAGAGATCATCCGTCCCGACGGGGACAACTCACACGGGCTAGTTGGTGCCGGCGTACTCACGCTGAACAAACGATTCTTTTTCCGTAGTCTCATTCCGTATCTCACCATTCGCCCTTCTATTTCGCTCTCAGCTCTCCCTTCTCAATACGTCAACGCCAGTGTCTCAGCTGAAATTGGAAGTATCGGTGGTGTGAATCTTCGTGCCTATGCAGGCTATGCATTTGGCACGTCTCTTCTTTCTAACCCGGCACAGTTTGTGAACTTTCCCTACTTCGGGATCGGTGCTTCTGTTCTTGATTTCCTCAATAGAGAAGAGGAACTCAATGTTGAGTGGAAGTATCACGAGCATTCTGCTTGGGAGATTGGTGGCCTTGATTTCACACTCCTTGGAAGTGGTGCGAGCAGGTCGGCTTTTGCCCCCGATCAAGCTGGCGATAAAATTCCTGTGATCAAGGGGGGCACGGCGCGCGTAGCCTATGCGTCCGTAGCGTTGCCAGTTTTGAATTACCGTCTCTCACTCGGCACCGCTCTCCTCAATGCCGTTGTTCTCGGTGCTGATGAGTATGGCTTTGGCATTCTACCATTGAGGCTTACCTACCATTGGAACCCGTTTGGAAACACCTTCGTTATTGAACCGTTTTTCGAATACAACTTTGCTCCGTCAACCTTTGCTCACATGGGGATGAGATTCTTGATGCCCGTTGGCGACCAGATGTCGGTTCAAGTTGTTGCCGGTTGGGCAAGTGGTAACACGGGTGCCGGCGTTCCGAATCCCTTCCCCGGCCAGCCTGATCTTGGCACGAGTATCGACGGCACTGTCAAGTTTGGGTCTTCGCCGAACTTCAGTGCATTCTACATCGGTATTGGTGCGAGCTTGTTGGACAAGCTCTTTGGTCGCGGTGATCTCCGTTATGGCAAGGGTTATCCTCATGAATAGGACTGCCGTGACGATCTCCATATTCGTTGTTGCGATGTTCGTCTCGTCGTGCAACTACTTTGAGTTCACTATGCAGGAGTATACCGGATGGCCGGTACAGACTCGGATACTCAATGATCGCCACAACGTGACGCGTCCGGCCCCTAATACCGTTCATCTTGACGGTGACGCTCGGATCGGCATGCGCTGTATGCAGATCACTGATGGCATCTTCACCACGGAGATCAAGCTCAATATGGGATCCACCTTGCGTTTACAGACACGTACCACGCCGTACGATGACTCTACCGCCTTTCAACGGGGTATGGTGATTGACATTACCGACGGACTCACAACAGTCATGATAAATGGTACAACACAACAGACCCC
>JAPLFN010000121.1:0-753 GCA_026390655.1 Candidatus Kapaibacterium sp. | reverse complement strand
CCCCTACACCCCTTCCCGACAAGAAGCCTTTTCTTGTGGAACTTGTGAACGATGGTCAGTGGACGCGTGTTGTTGTTGCCTGTGTAACCGTTGGCAGATTCTCCAACGTTGCCCCCTCTACGCAATGGATCATTGCTTCTCTCCCTGCAGGGGGCTCGGCATTGATCGCTGATCCGTATTTCGAACCGCTGTATTCCTCTAACTAGACAGAACTATGAACGACCGCATCACGATTGTTGGAGGAGGACTTGTTGGCTCTCTGCTGGGCGTTGTCCTGGCAAAGCGCGGCGCGCGTGTCCGCATCTTTGAGCGCAGATCGGACATGCGGTCTGCAGCAATAAGCGCCGGACGCTCGATCAATCTTGCGATGTCGGATCGTGGCTTGCGAGCTCTTGAAGTTGCAGGCATTGCAGAGGACATCCTCGCCATTGCAATACCGATGCATGGTAGAATCATGCATGACGTTCATGGAGAACAAACCTATCAACCATACGGCGTTGAAGGTCAATCGATTAATAGCGTATCACGAGGCGAGCTTAACAAGACCCTTCTCACCGTAGCAGAGCGGCATGGCGTAGAGGTAGTGTTTGATGCACGGTGCCTAGATGTTGATCTCGCTAATGCCTCGGCCACGTTTCAACTACCCTCCGGCCAACAGATTTTTGCGGAAAGTGACGTGCTCTTTGGAGCTGACGGGGCGTTTAGCGCGGTCCGCGGTCGTATGCAGATCACTGATCACTTTAATTATTCCCA
>JAPLFN010000016.1:23504-34055 GCA_026390655.1 Candidatus Kapaibacterium sp. | reverse complement strand
AACGTAAAGGGTGTTGGCACACCTGCGGTGGACGACTGTTGCGTGTTGAATTCAATGTAGCCGCCGATAGCTACAGGCATTTTATCGATAGAAAGAAACGGTCTGTTGTACACTGCATCCATGTTAAGGGGCGAAGCAGTGGTATCGTGTGATGTCTGTGCGAACGTGATGCATGCACTGAGTATGAATGCCAAGAGCGGCACGCCGACCTTATAGATGGATGACAACATCGTTGTTCTCCACGGTAACGGCATAAGACTCGAGATTAACAAGGGCGGGTGGACTTTGCACAACACCACGGGTTGTGAACTCACTGCCATGACAAGGGCAGATGAGATAGTCGTCTAGTGGCTGAAGCTCGCAGCTTCGATGAGTACAGCGAAGTAACAGGGCTGAATACTTTTTATCGCCATGCTGATATACGCCTATCGGATATTTTTCGCCGGCGAGCTTCACGATGACGAATGCACGGGGTTGAAACACTCCGTTGCGGTTCTCAACAAATTCGGAAAGGGGGACAGTAACAAGCTTCCCATTGCGAGTGTGTTGCGCCGTGTACGTGCTACTCGAACAACCCGAAGTGACCGCGCTGATGGCAATTCCGCCGAAGAGAACACATCCGCACGATTGAAAGAACTCCTTTCGGTCCATCATAGACTCTCCAGGAATTTGATGATGGCTTGTGTGTCAGCGATTGATAGTGCTATGTAAAGCGAAGCGCTTCGTTGTGCTTCGCCACTGTGTAGACGTATGGCCTCATCGATCGAGCGCGCACGGCCATCGTGCATAAGAAAATAGCTACCGCCTTGAGAATTCGATGAAAGGCCAAGTCCCCAAAGCGGTGGTGTACGCCACTCAGCAGATGTAGCTGATCCCTCGGTATACCCATCGTCGAGTCCTGATCCCATATCATGGAGTAGTAGATCTGAATACGGATGAAACTCCATGTTGGACAACGAAGAAATGGGCGCTGGTCCCGTCTTCATTGTAGGCAGATGGCATCCATTGCACCCGATCGTTGCGAAAACCTCCGCCCCCTTTTTCACCGTCGCGTCCGTTGGTGTACGTTGAATCGGTGCTTTCAGCGTGTGAAGATAAAAGACGATGTCGTTGATGGTCTGCGTTGAAACTTCGGGCCCGATCACTACGCCACTGTACACATCTACCGGAGCAAACTCTGAGGTGATGCCAATGTCTTGATTGAATGCGTTTACCGTCTGTTGCAACAGGTCATAGGTAGAGGCCTTCTTACCGTATCGGCCCACGACCTTTATGCCATTGTAGACTGTTCCAGTGCGAGGCCGTGTGTAGCCAGGCAGCACCACCCAATTCGGAACACCGCTTATACCATCACCATTGGTGTCCGTTGGGTCGGCATTGGCTAGTATTGATTCATCGGGTATGAAGTCAAAGTAACCCAACCCTGTATTCGCGGGAGGCGTAAAGCGTGCAGAGGGTGCTCCCGCAGGGATGCTCTCCGGGCTATATCCCGGGATAGCGCGGTTTTGTAGCTGTGGACCACCTTGATCTAAGAATGAGTTTCCTGATGCATCGCGTTGACCAAATCGGACGAGAGTGGTGAATGGATGCCCCTTGCCATCTCCTGCATGACAGCTTCCGCAGCTGTTTGCCACAAACGTTGGTCCGAGTCCCGTTTGTGAGGTAAAAACGAGGTCGTTAAATCCTGTATCTCCTCGAAGAAATATTTGTGTCTGCTCTCTGGTTAGTCCAGGAATCGGACCGTCCAAAAGCGCATCCTCAGCAGGAGCTGCGGGGTAGAACGCATCACAGGAAAGCATCAATAGGCTAACAAGTGCGATTATTGAGGAGTGTAAGAATCTTGACATACTGCTAATATATGTTAGTCATGTCTAAACATCGAACATTCGCATTATAAGTCGTCTCTGAAAAAGTGGTACGTTTGCGCCCATGATAATAGGCGTACTTCAAGAGACATTAAGCGGTGAACGGCGTGTGGCCCTCGTTCCAACGGCTTGTCTCCAGCTCTCCAAACAGGGTCACACCATTCATATTGAGCAGGGGGCTGGCCTAGCAGCCGGCTTTGATGACGATGCCTATCGAGCGGCAGGAGCCACTGTGGCAGGCCGTGGCGATATTCTTGCCTCGGCTGCTACTATTATCAGGGTAGCTGTGCCAAGTAGCGCTGAAATCGCTGAAATGCGCAGTGGAACCTCCTTGGTGTCCTACATCTATCCTAAGCGTCACACAGCAGTTCTTACTGCATTAGCCGCTCAGGGGGTAAACACCTTTGCACTCGATACCATGCCACGGATCTCACGATGTCAGAACATGGATGTTCTGTCCTCGCAGAATAACCTTGCCGGATATAAAGCTGTGGTCCTGGGTGCCAACTCGCTCGGCAGGGTCTTCCCGCTCATGATGACGGCTGCGGGCACGGTAACGCCGGCGAAGGTGCTCATCTATGGTGCGGGTGTAGCCGGACTTCAGGCTATTGCAACGGCTAAGAGACTCGGCGCGATAGTCGAGGTCAGTGACATTCGGCCCGACACCAAGGAGCAGGTTGAATCTCTCGGCGGCAAGTTCATCATGGTAGAAGGTCTGGATAGCGTTGACATTCAAGGGGGCTATGTAGCCGCCGTGAGTCCGGAGATCCTTGCCAAGCAAAAAGAAGCAGTAGAAAAGTCTCTCATCGTGGCCGACCTCGTTATCACAACAGCGCTGGTGGCGGGCGGAACGGCTCCAACGCTGATCACTGCCGATCAGGTTGGAAAGATGAAGCGTGGATCGGTGATCATCGACATGGCTACGGAAGCCGGCGGTAATTGCGCGTTGAGTCAGCCCGATGCAACGGTAGTGCACAATGGCGTTACAATCATTGGATGCAACAATCTCGCGTCGTCGGTTCCAACACATGCAAGTGAACTCTATGCAAAGAACGTAACGGCGTTCCTTGCTGCAGTGGCTAAACCAGAAGGATTTACGTTTGACCTTGAAGACGCAATCGTAACGGCAACGTTGGTGACATATAACTCTGAGGTGCGCGCATAATGGATCCAGCAACGCTAAGTATTCTCTATCTCGTGATCTTGATGATCTTCCTCGGTATCGAGCTGATCTCCCATGTTCCGAGCGTCCTTCACACTCCGCTTATGAGCGGTGCCAATGCAATTCACGGCGTTGTGATCATTGGTTCTATAATCGTGATGGGTGAGGCAACGGATGTGTTCTCGATGGTTCTTGGCTTCATCGCCGTTATCCTTGGTACGCTTAATGTGGTCGGCGGATTCGTCGTCACAAATCGTATGCTCGAAATGTTTAAGAAGAGGCAATAATGGACAGTATACTCCCGATCCTGTATCTCCTTGCCTCTGTATCGTTTATCCTTGGTTTGAAAATGCTGGGCTCGCCGGCAACAGCCCGACGAGGTAATCTCATTGCGGCCTTTGGTATGGGGCTTGCCATCTTTGGCACAATCTTCCTGTACAAGGGTCACACCGGCGGACACCTCCACAACCTCCCGTTGATCTTTGGTGGACTTGTTGTTGGAACGGTGATCGGCATGGTGATGGCCAAACGCGTGAAGATGACGGCTATGCCACAGATGGTTTCGTTCTTTAACGGAATGGGTGGCGCGTGCGCGGCTCTCATATCCCTTATCGAAGAAGCAAACCGAGATATGGCTATGCCGCACGACCCTGTGCACTCGCTAACCGTGATCGCCGGTCTTGTTATCGGTGGCGTATCGTTCAGTGGCTCCATGATCGCTTTTGGTAAGCTTGCCGAGAAGATCAAGGATCTCAGCTTTAGCGGTCAGCAGATCATTAACATCCTGGTCTTGGCCGGCATCGTTGTGATGTCCGCAATGTTCATCATGGGATCCATCTCCGGTCTCACGATGTTGCTCGTCCTCTGTACGCTCGCTCTTGCCTACGGCGTCTTGTTTGTTATGCCGATCGGTGGCGCAGACATGCCGGTTGTGATCTCGCTCTTGAACTCGTTTACTGGTGTTGCGGCCGCCTGCGGTGGATTCCTTTACGATAACATGGTGATGCTCATCGGTGGTATTCTCGTGGGATCTGCCGGTACGATCCTTACGATCATCATGTGCAAGGCAATGAACAGATCGCTGTTCAATGTATTGTTTGGTGGACTGATGAGTGCAAAGGCGGCAAGTGGAACATCGCGTGCCGTTGTTGGAAACATTCGCGAAGTATCAGCAACAGATGCTGCCGTGCTGATGGCCTACGCAAAGCAAGTAGTGATCGTTCCGGGCTATAGCCTAGCCGTTGCCCAAGCACAACACACATGTCATCAACTCGAGCTAGAGCTCGAATCTAAGGGTGTTGTTGTGAAGTATGCGGTGCACCCGGTTGCCGGACGTATGCCAGGTCATATGAACGTGTTGCTTGCAGAAGCTGATGTGTCGTATGACAAACTCGTGGAAATGGAAGAAATCAATCCTGAGTTTGCAACAACCGATGTGGTGTTGGTTGTAGGTGCAAACGATGTAGTGAACCCGGCCGCAAAAACAGATCCGGATTCTCCGATCTACGGCATGCCGATCCTGGACGTTGAGTCGTCACGTCAGGTCATCGTTATGAAGCGTTCGATGAAAGCTGGTTACGCCGGCATCGAGAACGAACTCTTCTATCGTCCAAACACATCGATGTTATTCGGGGATGCAAAGAAGTCTCTGGCAGCGCTCGTAAATGAAGTCAAGGCCTTGTAGGGTCGAGGCCACGCCTCGACCACGTTGTACCTAGCATATGTCCACGAAAAACATCCGAACACAGATACCGCAAACGGGAGAACACGAACACTCGACGCCATTATATATGACGTCGAGTTTTGTGTTTGATGATGCAGAGCACATGCGTGCGTTGTTCGCAGAAGAGACAAATGGCAACATCTACTCGCGATTCACGAATCCGAATACAACGGAATTCGTAGACAAGATGGTGGCCATGGAGGGTGCAGAGGCAGGTGTAGCAACAGCAACGGGCATGGCAGCAGGATTTGCGAGCATTATAGGGCTCCTTCGTTCGGGCGACCATATCGTTTCATCGCGTGCCGTGTTTGGTAGTACTCATGCGTTGCTAACGCAGTTCTTGCCACGCTGGGGGATAACGCATACATTCGTTGACATCGATAACAATGCACAGTGGGAAGAGGCGATTACAGAGTCAACCAAGATGTTGCTGGTGGAAACGCCGTCAAATCCTGGACTCGACATTGCAGACCTTTCATTTCTCGGCGCGCTTGCGGCCAGACGCAACGTTATCCTTAACGTGGATAACACATTTGCCACGCCCCTTCTCCAAAGACCTATCAACTATGGAGCGCATATCGTATGGCACTCGGCAACAAAGTGGATTGATGGTCAAGGTCGGGGGCTTGGTGGAGTAGTTGTGGGACGTGCAGACCTTCTGCGCGAGATCTATCTCTTTGCCCGCAACACCGGTCCAACGCTATCGCCCTTTAATGCCTGGATGTTCTCTAAGAGTTTGGAAACACTTCACGTACGACTAGACAGACATTGTGCCAATGCACTTGCCGTTGCACAGTTCCTTGAGTTGCACCCAAACGTAGAGCGTGTGATGTATCCCTTTCTTGCTTCACACCCACAGCATACGGTTGCCAAGCGTCAAATGAAAAGTGGTGGCGGAATTGTCTCGTTCATTCACAAGGATGGTGCGGTAGGGGGCAAGCGTTTCGTCGATGGATTGAAGATGGCGTCAGTTACTGCCAACATCGGAGACACGCGCACCATCGTTACGCACCCGGCAACGTCTACACACGCGCGCCTAACGGAAGAAGCACGTCAGGCAGTTGGCATTACCCAAGGTCTGGTGCGACTCAGCATCGGCTTGGAAGACGTGTCCGATATCATTGCGGATATCGATCAGGCGCTACAGTAACAGCGCCACGTCCACTGCTGTGTGGTCCGGCAACCATCGCACAATGCGAGCCCCTTGAAGCTTAATGCCGCTCTTGGTTCGTGTAGACGGCACCACGTCAGTATACGCGATCTCCACGATGATGCCCGCAGATACCCAGTGTGTGGGCCCGAATTTTTCAACGGTACGCTGTGTAGCAAGCTTCTCTACCGCGCTATTTGTTTCTGCATTGAGTGTGTTTGGGATCTTTGCGAGGGGCACATAGACGTCGCCCTTCTTTACACCAACGGTGAAGTGACTATACATCTGCTCGCCAATGCTCTGTGCTTTGTGAGCGTAGAGCATCGTGGTGATCATGAAGCGCTCCGTTGTTTCTGTGTGCGATAGTGGTTCTTGCGGTATCTCACATCGCGTTGGTCGCTGCCCAACGAGCATGCGGACAAGCACCGTGCGTTCCCACATCGAGCACTCGTGCAATAGTGAGAGAACAACCTCGCAGCGGTGTTGGATGCTCGCGCCCTTTAGATTGTCGAACAATTCGATGATTGATGTAAGGGGGCGATCACAGGTTGACGTTGATCGTGAGAGAAGGAGGACGGCTGTTTCTGCGAGTGTACCGCCCAATGTGCGGGATTGATCAATGAGCCATGATGGAAGTGCAACGTGCGTCGTGATCATGGTTGCTACTTCGCGTGGACGCATGGCGCGCAAGGATAGCGAGCCATCGATCAGCGAAAGAGCAAGATCTACGGTCTCCTTTGACTGTGATGCTGCATACTGATCGATCATCGCGCGCATCACATTTGGTCGAGCGGTACGTTCAAGATCTGCGCAGAGTTCAGAAAAACGTTTCATATCGCAAGCACCTGTGCTGACCGACCTTGTTCACGCAGATACTGCACCACTTCTGCGGAAAATCCGTGCGTAACGATAACATGTTCTGCTTGAGTTTCATCTATGGTTCTGTGCAGATCATCCCAATCAACGTGATCACTCATCACGAACCCTGCTCCGGCATTGCGTCTTCTCCCCGGCTCGGTTGCCGTCCATCCCGAAGCAAAAGCCATATCTACGCCTGTTGCCCTGGCCGCAGGGATGTCACGGAGGTCATTGGGTCCAGAGGCTAGGATCAGCCCCCTAAGCAACATCCCTTGCGACGTAGCGTTCGAGAGTACCGACGTTTCTGCAACGGCAATGCCCGCTGCGCGAAGACACTCATTGGCGGCATGGATGGCCGGACTAACGGTAAGGGGCAGGTGGCGCGCAAGGAGTCCGATCAGTCGCTGTGCCTTGCCCAATGAATACACCTGAACGGCACTCGCAACGCCGCACGAAGCATTGGCCGCGTGCCAACGAAGGATATCGTCCACCACGATTTCATCCGATGGCCAGTGGTAGATAGGCAGACCGAACGTGGACTCCGTGATGAAGGTATGACAGCGAAGAGGATGGAAGGGGGCTGCATACGGATCTGGTTGACGCTTGTAATCACCCGAGACTACCCACACCTCACCATCTGCCTCAACGCGTATCTGCGACGAGCCGATCATATGTCCGGCAGGGAAGAGTGACACAGCTACAGCGCGCATCATGATCACCTCACCGTACTCCACCGACTGTGTGGAGATGGACCGTGCAATCCGATGATGCAGTAGTGGTACCGTATCGCGGTGGGCCAGATAATGCTTCATTCCTGGCCTGGCATGATCGCTATGCGCATGCGTGATCACCGCCCGCTCCACCGATCGCACCGGATCGATAAAGAAGTCACCACGTTCACAATACAATCCACGCTCAGTGAGCGTTAACAACCCGGATGAAGCCATAAGAGCAAATTACGAGGTCAGCAGCGACGAAGTCCGTATTCTCGCAGTATGAAGTTCATCCTCATCGTCCTCGCCATTGTTTGTACGTCTGCTATTGTCGTTGCTCAGGACGAGCAGGACAAGATCCAAGAGCTGTTTGGAAAGGGTCTTAATGCCTTCAACAAGGGCAATTATGGGGAGGCCGTGGTGTTCTATACAAAGTGTATTGAGCGTGACAGTTTGACGATGAACGTATGGTTCAACAGAGCGTCGGCCTATCTGCGGCTCCGCGACTATGGCAAGGCAAAGGAAGATCTCGATCACATCCTTGTGCGACAGCCGGAACTGCTCAACGCTCGCATGCAACGCGCGGTTGTAGAAGCGGAAATGGGGCTTCTGCCAATGGCTATCGAAGATGTGAGCACGGTTATCCGTCAAGATAGTACGTTCCCGAAGGCCTATCTTTTGCGAGGGAGAATGATTCTCCGGGCTAATCTCGATACCCTGGCTGCATGTTCAGATCTCAAGGCTGCGCTTGCTCTAGGCGACAGTACAGCGCTACGGTACATGACATCCAAATGCAATCAGTAAAGTAAAATATTGCAAAGACTTTGTCGTTAGCAACCACGAAGTCTGCTAAATTGCACCCATGAGACTCCTCATCATATCGCTTCTGTGCTCAATGAGCGTTGCCTCGGCAGGTGTTGCCGTGGCGAGTGAGGCTATGATCAAGGCTCATCAGGCAGTATCTGCAACTCATCCGGTACAGGCAACTGTGCTTTGTGAAGAGTTTGGTATTGAATCAGACACTGAGTTCGATTGTGAGGAGATCTGCTACTTTGAACAAGTAGAAGTCATGTCTCTGTGCATCAGCCCAACAATCGAGCGTAGCAGAGCGTATAGTGGTAAAATTCCACTCTTCCTTCAGGTCAGGCATCTTCTGATCTAGGTCAGCCCCTTCCTTGGGTCGGCCTCATTTGTAAATCGTACTTCTCACCTCGCGGGATAGTGTCATGCGTCAAACCTTCACGGTTGCATGTATCGCAAGTTTCGTGATCGCAATAGGATCCAGTATTCCAGCGTTGACCGTGCTCCAAACCGGTCATGCATGGACTATGTCTTATGGTTCGATCACGTATTCGGCGGACAGTCTTAGTGCCTTTATGGTGCTCCTCATCAACACCGGTGCCGTCTTAGCTGCACTCTTTGGCATTAGCTACCTCGCTAGCGACCATACCAAACGGTCTGTTGCAGAGTCCCTCCTGCATGCCGTAGCATTTGTTGCGCTTCATGTTGCAATGGTGGGCGTGGTCCTTACAACCGACCTCTTTAGCTTGTTCCTGTTCTGGGAGACAATGTCCATCGCATCGTTTTTGCTCGTCTTGCTCGATGCTAGACAAACCAGGGTGCGAAACTCCGCAATTCGATATCTCGTGCAGATGCATATCGGTGCGCTTGGGCTGCTTATTGCAATCGCCACGCTCTATGCTACGATGGGTGATACATCGTTTGCATCATTGCACGTCTACGTTGCCACGCATCCGGTCTGGACCATTATGCTGCCACTCGGAATTGCATTTGCGATGAAGGCCGGCCTATTCCCAATGCATTCTTGGTTGCCGGACACTCATGCTGCAGCTCCGTCACATGTGTCCGGACTCATGTCTGGGGTGATGATAAAGCTTGGTGTGTACGGGTTGATTCGCGCCGGACTCGCAATAGGCCCAACAATGGATGTTGGCGTTGTGCTGTTAGTTCTTGGGATGATCACGGCCCTGTTTGGCATCAGTAATGCAATCGTCCAAAGGGATCTCAAGCGTCTTCTCGCGTACTCAAGTGTAGAGAACATGGGGCTCATCGTGATGTCTGTGGGCATGGCATTCATTGCCCGTGTCATGCATTTGCCTGCAATTGAAGTGGCAGCATGGTCGGCAGTCGTCTTGCATATGATTCATCACATGCTTATGAAGGCGGTTTTGTTTCAGTCGGCGGGGAACATCCTTCATGGAACCCACACGCGCGACCTCAACAGTCTCGGTGGTTTAGTTCACGTTATGCCTGGCACTGTTAACCTACTCATCCTCGGCAGTTTGGGAATCTGTGCTCTTCCAGGCCTTAGCGGTTTTGCTTCCGAGTTTCCAATGTACATCGCCAGCATTAACTCGATGATTTCAACATCGACACTGCTAAGCACCTTTGGCGTGTTCTCAGTTTTGACTCTCTGCCTTGCAGGTGGACTTGCCATTGTAGCCTTTACCAAGGCCGTGGGCATAGGAGCATTGGGATCGCCACGAAGCAAGGCTGCAGAGTCGGCGCATGAGGTGTCACTCTTTGCGCACATCCCTCAGTGGATCGCAATAATGCTTTCACTTTTCATGACAGTTGCGCCGGGCGTTGTGATCCGCATCTTCAGCGGTGTGATTTTTTCAACGTTTGGATTCGCAGTGTCGGAAGATCTTCTCTCAACGCTAGATATCGTTGGCAAGGGGCAAGGGGTTCTCATTGCTGGCATCGCCGGGGTGTGGCTTTTGCGGCGTTTCGCTATTTCAAACAAGCCCCTTACTGCGGGACCAACGTGGGGTTGTGGCTTTACGGAAGGTGACGCACGAGTGCAATACACGGCAACAACCTATGCCGATAGCACGGTGGATATCGGAGGGTCTGCACTGGGAGTTCATCGCTCGTTCCGCCCGATTGCAGCTGCAGATATGTTCCCACACACGCGCTCGTATCATACTGAGGAGCATGATGTGGTCACCACAAAGCTGATCAATCCTCCCTCAGCTGTCATCGACCGATTCTTGCGCTCACTTGGCGTCTTGCAAACGGGTGATATACGAACATACATCCTCTACGCATTCGTATTC
>JAPLFN010000016.1:1150-23451 GCA_026390655.1 Candidatus Kapaibacterium sp. | reverse complement strand
TCCTGTATTGTTGCTCGTCGCGTTCTTCTTTGTGGGCATCGTGAACCGCACCAAGAGTATTCTCGGAGGTCGGCAGGGTCCGGGTATGCTTCAGCATGTGCGAGATGTGATGCGCCTCTACCGTAAAGGCGCTGTGATCAGCACTACAACGAGTCTCATATTCCGAATCGCTCCAACGATCTCCTTCGTCACCGTTGTGTTAGCCTGCTGCCTTTTGCCTATTGGTGCATCGAAGTCGGTGTTTGCATTTCCATACGACGTTGTAGCATTTGCCTATCTCCTAGCACTGGGAAGGTTCGTGATGATCCTAGCGGCACTTGATACCGGAAGCCCGTTCGAAGGAATGGGAGCGAATCGTGAAGCGATCTATGGCATGCTGGTGGAACCTGCGTTCTTTGTTCTCCTTGGCTCGTTCGCTGTTCTGACAGGAAACACGTCGTTCTCGGCCCTGTTTGCTACTCTTCACCTCGGAACAGACGGTGTGTCGATCCTGATGTCGGCATTTGCCGTCTATGTGATCTTGCAGATCGCCATGGTAGAGAACTCTCGTCTCCCTGTAGATGATCCGCGCACGCACCTTGAGCTTACGATGGTCCATGAAGTGATGATCCTTGACCACAGCGGATTTGACCTAGCGTTGATCATGACAACGTCGAGCTTGAAGTTCGCAGTGTTCGGTCTCTTGCTCGCGAATTTCCATTTGCCGCCTGATGTGCCCCTTGCGGTAACAATCGGCATCGTTCTCGCCGTGTGCGTTCTCTTTGCCGTCACAGTGGGTGCTCTTGAGTCCTTCCGTGCACGTAATCGTATGAAGGCGAATCCGCAGTTCATACTAACGTTGACCTCGATCGCCGTGCTTGTCTACTTCTCCGTACTCATTCTCACGAACAACTTGGTTCTCTGAACATGGTAACAGTCTTCATCATTTTGTTCGTGCTTACCCTGCTTTATGCGGGTATGGCGGACCGTATGCCAACATTAGTCAATCTGCTTGGCGTACAAGGGCTTCTCTTGTTTGGCACTGCATTCTTTGAGCTGCGCGATGTTGATATGATGAACTTCTCGTTCATCATCGTTGAAACGATTGTCGTAAAGGGAATACTCATCCCGGCAATGCTGTGGCGAACGATCAAGAAAAACAAGATCACACGCGAGACAGACCCCACGGTAACGAGGTTCCAATCCTTGCTTGCAGTTACGGTGATCATCTTTCTCAGCTTCATACTCTCCAACAGCATTCATCAAGAGCATCTCAAGGTTGGGTATTTCACGGCTTCCATTTCTGCTGTGTTTGTGGGATTGTTCATTGTGATGACCCGTGTCAAGATTGTCACGCACATGATCGGATACCTCATCCTGGAGAACGGCGTTTTCTTGCTCTCCTTAGCTGTTGGAAATGAGATGCCGCTTGCAGTGAACGTAGCGATTCTGCTTGATCTTCTCACGAGTGTGCTTCTTCTTGCCTTCCTTGTTGACAAAGTTGGTGAACGTTTTCAGGCTGTTGATGTATCACAACTCAACGATCTCAACGACTAATGGAATACCTAACAATGCATCCTTATACGTTCTTCGCGGTGGCAGCGGTGATTGCGGGGCTACTCTACACGGTAAAAAGTGCCAAGGCGCAGTTCGCCTTGCTAGCCTCTTACGTGGCACTCCTCGGTGGCTTTACGTGGCATGAGTTTCTGGCGTCAAGAGTGATTGAAACACCCTACATGTACGCTGATGAGCTTTCTGTAGTGCTGATGGCCGCGCTTACGGTTCTTGGTGCCGCCTCGGCTCTTCAGGGGTACTTTTACTCGCGTAATGGTGGAGATACGCCAAAGCGTATTGCAAGACATAATGCAGCGCTCGTTGCGTTCCTTACCGTCCTCGTTGGAATCTTCATTTCTCAACACCTGGGTCTTATCTGGGCCTTCCTTGAGGCGTCAACCTTACTAGCGGCTATCCTGATCTACCACAATCGAACGAGATCATCGACAGAGGCCACGTGGAAGTATGTGTTCATTTGTTCGATCGGTATTGCGATTGCCTTCGCAGGAATATTGTTCTTGGGAATAGCATACGATCATCATGATCTTTCGCTTGCGACACTGCATGACCACGCGCATGTATTGAATTCATCGTGGGTTAAAATGAGCATACTCTTTCAACTCGTTGGAGCGAGTGTGAAGATGGGAGTTGTGCCGCTCTTCTCAGCCGATATTGATGCAAAGGATGCAGCCCCATCTCATATTTCAGCACTCCTTTCCGGCGCGATGATGTGTGCCGGATTCACCGCCATTTTCCGCGTCTACTCCGTCTATGCAAACACGGAATTGCGTCCATGGCTAAATGGTCTATTCCTCCTAACAGGGGCTTTGAGCATTCTCATTGCAGCCATCTACATTCTGAAGGTGCGAAATTTCAAGCGACTGTTGGCGTATTCCTGCTGTGAGCACGCTGGTATCGTTCTAGTGGCCATTGGCTGCGGAGCATGGTACGCCGCGGTTCTCCACTTACTCCTGCACGCCTTTGCCAAAACCGCCCTCTACTTCCAGTACAACCATTACTTCAGAATCTTTAAAACCAAGGATATTCACGCGGGAGGACGATACATGTCCATTCACCCTGCCGGTTCCGGAGTGTTGATCCTTGGGATGCTTGCCTTGTGTGGGCTCCCGCCCATGGGAACATTCATTACTGAATTGATCACCATTCGGACGTTGCTTGCTACGCCATGGTGGGGCTGGGCTATACCAGTCCTTTTTCTTTTTGTTGTGATCATCTGGGCTCTAACCTCTCATATTAACGGTGTTCTGTTCTCTACTGATAACGGCGAAGAGAAGTACCAAAAACATGTCCCGCGTACAATGGCGTTGGAGACCTTGCCACAGTATGCCCTCCTTGGGATCGTTATCTGGCTTGGCTTTTTTGCGCCGCAATCTATCGTCGCATACATTCAACGTGCTTCGGTGATCTACCCACTGCATTAAGAGAATGATCATGAATACAATACCACATTTGCCTGCAGTAGTTGATATCGGAGCTGTCCCGATTGTTGATACCGCGAGCTTTACACAGTCGGTTCGTGAGTATTTGTCTGAGGGAAACACAAGGCACTGTCTTCACTACGTTGCTGTTCCACATGGCTCTGATCTACGATGCATTGCCATCCTTGCCTCCGATAAAGAACACCACTGTCACGGCATCTCCCATGTTGTGTCGCCGGGAGCTACAGTGCCGTCGATCTCACAGCATCATCCTCAGATGCACATCTTTGAACGAGATCTGTGGGAGCGGCATGGGATTGAATTTGAGGGCCATCCATGGCTGAAACCTGTTCGATTCCCGGTTGGTGCTGCGCACGGGAGAGGCATCGACGACTACCCCTTCTTCCGCATTGATGGTGGAGAGATCCATGAGGTGGGAGTTGGTCCTATTCATGCCGGAGTTATCGAACCCGGGCATTTCCGATTCCAATGTACAGGTGAGGATGTACTGCATCTCGAGATTATGCTCGGCTATCAACATCGTGATGTAGAGGGTGAGCTTGTTCGGAGTGGGAACCCAAGGAAGCGCAGTGTGATCGTAGAGTCGATCGCGGGGGACACTACGATTGGTCATGCGTGGGCACATGCAATGGCCGTCGAAAAACTGGCGGGCGTTACGTGTGATTCTGTGAGCGAAATTGAGCGTGCAATCGCCCTTGAGCTTGAACGTATGGCGATCCACATGGGAGACCTTGGTGCATTATCTCTCGATGTTGCGTGGCAATTGGGAAGCTCGTATTTCGGAGCGCTCCGTACGCCCCTTATCAACTTCTTTCAGTTGTGGTGTGGTAATCGTTTTGGAAAGGGGCTTATCCGTCCGGGAGCAAATCGCTTTCGACTAACGAGTGAACTACGTTCATCGATGAGGACGACTCTCGATGAGGTGGAAAAGAAATTTACAGCCCTTGTGAACAAGATGTTCTCGCTGCCTAGCGTGAATAACAGGTTTGAAAAGGCCGGAATAGTAACTCACGAGCAGGTGGCCCTTATCGGTGCAGTGGGCATGTCTGCCCGCATGTCTGGCCTCGCTAGAGACATTCGCCATTCCCACCCGCATGGAGTGTACAGTAGTCGCGAGTATGCGAGCATTGTTGAGCATGGGGGCGACGTTTTGTCCCGGGCGCTCGTGCGCCGTAGAGAGATAGATGCCTCCATTGCCATTATTCGCGACCTCCTTACTGAACTGGACGGCATGCTCTCTACTTCACCAGTACCAAATGTTGTGTCGCTTGCTCCTAACAGCATAGCCATAAGCGCCGTAGAGGCGTGGCGAGGAGAACTCGTGCACGTCGTGGTGACTGACGCTACAGGTAATATCAGCACCTACCGTGTCAAAGACCCATCAATGCATAATTGGTTTGTGTTGGCATTGTCTGTACGAAACAATGAGATAAGCGACTTCCCGATCTGTAATAAGAGTTTTGATCTGTCCTATTGCGGTCACGATCTCTAAGGAAACACTATGTTGACAATGCTCAAGATCCTGGCTGAGACCGGACGGCAGACCATCCCTGATGTAACGAAGGTTGCTCTGCCGGCGATCTTTCGCGGAAAGCCGGAGATCGCTAGTACACCGTGTGAAAGCGGTTGTACAACGTGCCGTGATCTTTGCCCCACATCTGCTATAAGAATTAGCAACAGCACCGTTACCCTTGATCTTGGTGCATGTGTATTCTGCGGCGAATGTGCAGACGAATGCCCAGCGGACAAGATCGCATTCACGAACGACCACCTTGTAGCATCCAACAATCGATCTTCCTTGGTAATAGCCGAAGGCGACGTGAGCTCGATCACGTTCGATCCGGATCTCGTGCGAAAGGAAATCGTCGGCACATTCGGCTCCTCGTTGAAACTCAGACAGGTGTCTGCAGGGGGATGTAACGCATGTGAGCTGGAACTGAACGCGTGTGGCAATGTGAACTTCGACATGGGGCGTTATGGCATCGAGTTTGTCGCATCGCCACGCCATGCAGACGGAGTCGTGATCACCGGTCCGATATCACTAAACATGAGCGAGGCAAATCAAATCTGTCACGACTCCGTACCTGACCCCAAGGTCGTAATCCTCACCGGTGCGTGTGCCATCTCGGGTGGCGTGTTCGCAAATAGTCCGGCACTTCAACGTGCATATGTGGACCGTTATAACGTAGACCTCTATGTCCCTGGATGTCCCCCACACCCGCTCACGTTCATTAATGGCGTACTCACTATGATCAGGAGCAAACACGCATGAGATCTCTTTTTGCAACGCTGCGCAACACATGGCGCGCAGACCTTATTAGCGGCTTTCTGGTCTTCCTGATTGCACTACCGTTGTGTTTGGGCATTGCTTCCGCTAGCGGATTTCCTCCGATATCAGGCATCATTACAGCGATGATAGGGGGCTTGGTCGTTACGTTCTTTGCCGGCTCAGAAATGACGATCAAGGGTCCAGCTGCTGGACTCATAATTATTGCGTTAGGTGCAGTTGAAGAGCTCGGCAAGGGCGATGCATTCGCAGGATACCGTCTAGCATTGGCTGCGATCGTGGTAGCCGGAGTTATTCAGATCATTTTCGGCATCGTTCGATCTGGGATTCTTGGGGACTTCTTCCCGACATCAGCTGTACATGGAATGCTTGCTGCGATCGGCATCATCATTATGTCGAAACAAATCCACGTGCTTCTTGGTGTAAAGCCAGCCGGTAAAGAGACACTGGACCTGATCGGCGAGATACCCAATAGCATTGCTCATTTGAATCCAGAGATCGCGATTATCGGTGCTGTATCCTTAGTGATATTATTCGCTTTGCCCTTGATCAAGAATCGATTTGTTCGAATGATTCCTGCGCCTATGGTTGTGCTACTAGTCGCAATTCCACTTGGCGTGATGTATGATCTTGGACATGAACACACGTATCTCTTCCTCGACAGTGCGAATTATACACTGGGACCAAAGTTTCTCGTAACTCTGCCTAGTAGTCTTATGAGTGGCATTGTTATGCCTGACTTCTCACAAGTGTTCTCCATGACGTCGATCAAGTACATCATCATGTTCTCGCTTATCGGAAGCATCGAGTCTCTTTTGAGTGCTAAGGCAATTGACGGGCTCGACCCTCAGCATCGTAAGAGCAATCTGAATAAAGACCTTATGGCCGTGGGAATCGGCAACACGATCAGCGGACTCATCGGCGGACTTCCGATGATATCGGAGATCGTTCGTAGCTCGGCTAATGTGAATAGCGGTGGCAAATCACGCTGGGCGAATTTCTTTCATGGGGCTTTCATTCTCTTTTTTGTCGCGCTCTTGCCCGGAGTTATTCACAGTATTCCAATGGCTGCGCTTGCGGCAATGCTTATCTATACGGGCTTCCGTCTTGCTTCACCTATCGAGTTTATCAAGACCTACAAAGTAGGCCGTGAGCAACTTCTGATCTTTCTCGTGACGATCGTGCTTACTCTCGCTACCGATCTTCTCATAGGAATTGCGGCAGGAATCATTACGAAGTTCATTATACATCTTGTGAATGGCGTTCCTCGCGAGTCCGTCTTCAAGCCGTTCTTAACGATCAAGAAGCTGGATGACAAAACCTATCTCGTAGACGTCTCGCACTCTGCTGTTTTCTCGAATATTATCGCGCTGAAGCGCCGCTTTGACGGCTTGGATGCGGATCATGACGTGATTGTTGACTTTTCGAACACTCATCTCGTAGATCATACCGTAATGCACTATCTGCATTCATTGGAGCATGATTACACAGTGCGTGGTCGGTCGTTTATCATCCGGGGCTTTGAGGATCATGTGGCTTTCTCTGATCATCCGGCTTCCACACGTAAGAAGCGTGCAAAATGAAGTCGGCGATCTATATCTTGGGATTGATCGCTTCATGTACCATGGTGCAATCGCAGGAGATGAAATGGTTCCTAAGTGCCGATAGCACCCGTTGGGTTAAGATGAATGTTGTGGCGCAAGCGTGGATGCGGTATACGAGTACCAACCCCGGATCACTTGTTGAAAATGAGCCTCGCAGTGCCATTGCCGACATTGGCATTCGTAGGGCACGGCTCCAGTTCACTGCGCAGGTCACCGATAGGGCCTTGCTGTACATGCAGTATGGACTGAACAACTTCAATGCAGCATTCGCCGTAGGAGGGAATCGGCAGTATCAGGCATTCTTTCACGACATCTTTGCGGAGTATAGGGTAACGGATCACAACGAAGCAAAGCTTGGACTGGGTCTCACAATTGCCAACGGACTATCCCGATTCTCTCAGCCCGGAATTGGCACGATCATGACGACAGACGTTCCGGTGTTTGCACAGACCACTGTTGATCAGACAGACGAGTTCTCCCGAAAACTAAGCGCTACTGTTAGGGGGCAGGTAGGACCTATTGACTACCGATTCGCACTTAGCGACCCTTTCCCGATCACATCGAGTGGCAATTCACTTCCACCCATCTCTAGTAATGCCACGTTCTCTCAGTATGGCCACCGTCTGCAACAGCAGGGCTACATCATCTGGCAGTTTATGGACCAGGAGCCCCATACTACCCCCTATATGGCCGGCACGTATCTGGGAACGCGATCCGTTTTCAACATTGCTGTTGGTGCTATCTACCAGGCGCGTGCAATGTGGAGAACAACACCAAGCGGCGACACGGTTTATGATCCGATGGCGCACATAGCTATTGAATCGTTCTATGACGCACCGATTGACGCATCTGGTACCACCTTATCTGCATATGCGGGATTTTTTCATACCGACTATGGAAAGAACTACTTGCGCTATAATGGCATCATGAATCCGGCCACCGGCATATCCCCGCAAGGTGTAACTCCAACACCGATAACCGGTGCTGGGAGTGCTTATGGCAATGCCTTCCCCATGTTCGGAACCGGCAATGTGATCTATGCTCAGTGTGGCCTGTATATGCCTCACGTAATGCCCGGCGGAACGGGGCTCATGCCCTATGTGAGTGCATCGTATGCATCGTATGATCGTCTCAATAACCTGGCGTGCGTGGTTGGAAACATCGGGGCATCGTGGATGCTAGATGGACATAGGAGCAAGGTGTCATTAGATGTACAAAACAGACCTACCTATGGCGAAGTAGGTGCTGGCAACATCGAGCGCGGACCCAGAAGGTGGCAAGCCATTGTCCAATATCAATTGAGTCTCTGACCCTTCCTATCTTGCGCATATTCTGTAACTGGGGTCAGCATGATGCGTTCATTGAACGCTATGGTAATGAGTATCGTACTATTCCTGGCTTTCCTCATCGGTACGTGGACATCTAGCGCTCAGAACATAGTTCCTGACCGGCGTCCACTTCTTACAATAGGTGAGGAAGTGGCAGACGTTACCCAGCAACCTAATGGTCGCGTCTGGGTTGCCACGCGTACGTTTGACGTTTACACGGCCATGCCGGGTGAAAGAGTGTGGAAACATGAGCGCCTAGAGTTCGATAATCTTCAGGCCAAACTTGAGGTAAAGCGTGTCTCCAGAATCTTCTTTTTGACTGATTCTGTAGGGATTCTTGTTGGCAACATATTGACGTACGAAAAGGGTGACCCTGTTTCCTGTGTTCTGCGAACGACAAATGGAGGAAGAAGCTGGAGTACCTCGATCATTACAAATGATACGATGGCACTTGCCGATGCCATGCGCCTTACAACAGACGGGATGATGTTCATGTTGGATCATACTGGCCGTTTGTGGACATCGCTTGACACCGGCGTTGTGTGGAAGCAGGGGAAACTGCCAACTTCTCTCATGGCAGGTGATGCCATGGAGATGGATATGATCACGTCTAAACTCGGCGCAACAATTGACCGATATCGGTCCATCTCATTTACTACCGATGGCTGGAAGAATGCAATTGAACCGCGCGTGTCCAAGCGTCCGATCTTGAGAACACAGCCGAATATGTTAGATCAATATTTGTGGGCAAGGGACTTTTTCATGTGGAACGATCGATTGATCGTTACTGAAGGGCGCGACGTATATGTAACGCTCATGAATGACCTTGTCTGGGATAGGTGGGATAGTGTTGCGAGTGTGTGTCTATCGGATGACCGGATGTATCTCTATTACATTGATGTTAAAGGTCAACTCTGGCAGTGGAAGACTGGTGAACCCATTGCTGTGAAGGTCGCTGATGGAATTGTGAGCTCGAGGCTCATGCGCGCGGCACACGGTAGAATCATCTTCTATCGTTCGGATACAGGGCCGGTTGTTGTGGACAATAGCGGAGTAGTACGCATGCGTCTGTATGCGGAAACAGGCGAGTTTAAGGAGCCAACAAGAACCGTTTTTGATAAGGATACTGAGTGGGGTGTGGGTTGGAATTCGCCAAATGAGCTCACTCTCGACGTCTATAAACGACAAATGCCTAAAGGACAGTGGCAACGCGATACGTTCCTTGTAGCGGGGAAAACACAATTCAGAGCGGTCGGTGATGACAGCCTTGTTTTTGGCGAGGGGTCTTCCTCTACAATCTACGATGCAAAGAAACGAACACACTCAAAGTTCACGCTTACAAAACCTATCGAATCTTTCTTTCGAACACCGATCTCGAGTTTCCGAGTTTCCGTGGAACGCCAGAGCAGGCAAGCCAGTAAGAAGTGGTGGTGCGATTACAAACTGAAATCCGGCTCATTCCAGAGCACTGAGCTAATCGATAGTGCAAAGGATGGGGTTCACTCAGAACAGTTCAGTATGTCTCATAGCCGTGAAGAAATTACGACGTTACTAACAGCGTTGAACAACGACGCAAATGCCTATCCTTCACCAGCATCGTTTACCTTCACGGACGCAGAGAAACTGAAGTACCGTAGCATGCTGGACACAATTTTTCAATATGACGTTTACTTTGACACTCTCGATCAATACAGACCACCACCACCCATAGAAATACAAATTGAAGCCTGTAAGGTATTGTTCGCCAATGTGTTTGCCGACATGGCCACGATGTCTAATGAGCGATTCGGAGAAGCCATCTTGAGTTTGCGCCATCGTCCAACAAACCGGTTTGTAAGATATGCGATCGAGTTCGTCAATACGTCCGGAGATGTGCTGATCGCGGAAATGGATCGAACCAATGAAGTGAACCTCCCCCTCATGATGCCGTGGAAGGTTACTCTACGCGGCCAATCATGGCATTGGTATGGCCGTGCAATGGGACCGTTTTTTATCTCGAGCTTTCCTCCGGGGACCATGCCGCCGATCGTACACCAGATGATGGATCCTTCGTGGCTTCTCCTTGGTGTAGCGGCATCTCTGGACTATGAACGCTATGGTCGCATGCACCAATGGTACCAAAAGCCTTGGTCGCGATGATCCGGGTTGCAACACTACTCATTGTCTTGTTTTGTTGCATCGTTCACGGGGCTTCTCAAAGCGCCCCCTTGATAGATGTTCGTAAAGCAGTTGCCGAGTTCATCAGTGATGATGAGATCCCACAGTTCACCATCAAGGGTATCTTTCTCACCGGTCATGTAGACACGATGAAGGCGGTGATCAAGACGTCAACTGTACGAGCACTTGGTAGCGACTATGCCCGCTATAAACCCGTGCTTGATAATGTGTCTTGGATACAGATTGATTCAGTTCGTTCAGAAGCACTCGTAGTCTTGCATCTGGATGGTAAGGGTATCCCACTTCCGCCTGATTCCGTTCGTGGCTCCGTTCGCATGACAGTTAGTGCCGCGGCATGGAATGGTACCGATTGGCTCGGAACAACGTCTGAGGCATTCACCGTACCCGTTGCAAACGTGGGTGTTCCGAGACCATTGATCATGTCAAATACTATGAAAGTGATACGAACAGGCGTACCTGGTGGAGCTCAGTTTACAATTGCAGGAGTGCGATTGAAGTTGTCCACTCCGGATTCTGTCGACAGAATGGTGGATGTACGTGTGATTGACTTCGCGGACGCGGCAGTACAGTATGAGAAGAAATCGCTTCGCACGATAGATCGCGAGAACGATGGGAAACGAAACGTGACCCTAACCTCAACGCAGAATACCGATGGAAGCATCCTTGTCAGTGGCTCAGTTGATGGTCCTGCGATTCCGGCCGGTGAACCGTTCTCATTTGCCATTATGGTGAAAGCACGAAATCGCCACGGCCACATCCTAAGCCCATACAGGGTAAAAACCATCTCGATAACGGTTCCTAAATGAGACCCGACCACCAAGATTGATCAATAGGGGCTTGTATATTAGACTTTGTACGTATATTTACGTACTGCCTTAACTATCCAAGCGGAGACGCCGATGGAGTATCAACACGGTGCACGGTCGATCAATATGCCTTGCCCGCATTGTAAGACGCACGGACCCAAAGACTTTGTACCCGCTCGTAGGACCTGGCGCTGGACCAGGGTGTTTATCACTGGAGGGCTCGGCGTGTTCCATCCTACGTTCGCTCGGTACCCAGACGTAGAGGCAATGTGCCCGAACTGCTGCCGCACGTTTGACCCTAGAGCAAAACGAACGATGCATCATTGGCGAGAGTCGATTGCTATCTGGATGGCATAAGGGGCTCACCAGTAGTATCGCCAATCAAAGACAAATCGGAGTCCTGCATGAACAACCGTTTGAAGTACAGGTCCGGGCGAAGTAGTGCCGTCGGTATTAAAGGCCTCCGATTTTATCGGTATGTCGAAACCGGTAAACAATTGAATCGTGAGCCCCGAACTCTGATTACTGGCGAAGGAACGAAAGGGTTTGTATTCGATGAAGGGTACATCAAGGTACAGGGACTGAATTCCTACAAATTCGGGTAGAATAGTACCGTTGGCCGCTTCCTTTGGCATGAAAGCTCTATCGGAGGTTCCGTATCCATAGAACGTGGCTCCCAGCTCTCGACCAAGCATGAATTGAAATCGCCCGATTGGTGTAGCGATTGCGCTTTGCCATGGGATGATCCCTCCATTGCCTGCCACCACGGCCATCTGTTGGTAGGTCTGTGGTGAGAAGATCAAAAGAGGAATAGCCACTATGAGGTCGCCAGGCAAGAGCCAGAACGGCATTCTCACGCGGACCTGATATGCACTGCGAGACGGAATTGCCGCCGTCACGGCACCTCCCACAGACAGGTCTTTCTCAGCATAAAACGACTGTGTTGAGGCACCATCAATGCGGTAGCCCCCTTCAATGAATACAAGTCCATCTCCTGATGCGTTAAGGACTCCCTCCAAACCCATCCCAAGTCGTAGGTTGATATCGAGCGAGGCTAGGCCTCCGGGTTCGGGTTGTAGAGTGTTGAAGCCGTTGCTCATGCCAGATAGTCGCGCGCCAGAATTGAATCCTACAAACCCACCAAGCTCCGCGCGGAAACGTGGCAATGCACCAGAGCCGTCGGCAAGACCAGGCACTGGTAGATCACGTATGATGTCTGTTAAACGGTCTATCGTTGCTGAATCGATATCCGTAAGCGCAGGCATCACATTATTCTGACATACATTGAATGGATAGGCAACAAAATCGGATCCTGTCTCTGCGGGTACGTTTTCCAGCACTCCTGTGTAGGCATCTATAAACTGCTCGAGGCTTGTTCGGATGGTCTTTGCAGCATTCTCTGCGTCCGCAGGTCGCATGTAAGCGTCACCCAAAAGGATCGTTTGGCGCCCGTCCCATGTAGTGACTTCCATGCCATGTTCACAGTAGTAATCATGTGTTCCCTTACGTACAGAGGTTTCGCCCCATGTACCGGCCACATGTCCCGAAGCAAAGGTGTCTTCCAGGAAATGCAGAGCAAAGGCCTCATCCGCCAACGCGGAAAGTAAGAGATCGCGCCGTTGGTCATCTGTGAGTGTATTGTCAGAATGCACGCGAGTGACCTTGCGCATTGCACTTTGATGGAAGATGGCATAAGAGCCAAGTGCATTGAGTTCCGCACCTGGTACGAGGCAGTCGTGAGCATACTGACGCATGTTCATTGACGCGCTCGTACGAGACAACAAAAAGTGTACGTTGTTTGAGCCTGCACGCGTGGCATAGTTTGGGTCGGCTCGTTGCATCCTAATGTCAGAGTTTCGCAGTGCATTTACGCGATCATACATCTCTTTTGAGCCAGCTAAGTCAATTTTCAATCGAGCAGCAACATCGGCAACATCGAGGATCCAATCCGTCCGTAGGACATTATCAAGAAGCTGTTGTGGAGAACATGAATGATCACCCCCAATTGCCGACCATGATGCCCAATCTAAACTGTTGGGGTTCCTCGCTTGTAGGGGTTCAACCACGAGACTGCAAAGGCGCGTCTCGTTCCCCCTGCGCGCAATTGCCCAGATTGAGTCAAACACCATCCGGCGCTGCGGACTAAGCCGCACTACGGCTTGCAGAGCGATGTCGCGGTGCTCTGGATAGACCCATGCAGAGGCGTCTGTGGTAATCGCGCAGAGTGCGCTAACAGCAATGAACGCGATTATCGGGAGGTTGAGGCGTGTCTTCATGCACAAACATAGCGCGACTTTGTAATAACTTTACGACATGGCTCATGCGTTTCGATTCACAACAACTCTTTCGTCATGGCAGCACCAGTTCATGAAGACTGCTGTTGTTGTCCCGGAATCAGTTGTTGAACAACTACCCTCTAAGGGTCGGATCCGCGTAGAAGGCGTGATGAATGGGGCTCCTTTTGCTTTGGCAATACAGCGAGTCAAATCAGGTGAGCGATTCCTGTCTGTTAGTGCATCACTCCGAAAAGCCGCCAACATTGAGATCGGAGATGAGGTTCGTGTTGCCTTTTCGAATGTTGATCCGGATGCACTCGCGATCCCTGAGGAACTGCAGGCATTACTTGATGTGGATGACGATGCACGCACAGCATGGGAAACGCTAACCAGAGGAATCCAGCGTGGTCTGGTACACTATGTGAGTTCGGTTAAAAGCAGCGACGCGCGAATCCGGCGATCCTTGGAGATCATGCGCAAGGCTCAAAATCGCGAGCTGTCAGTGCAAAAGAAGAAATGAATGACGTCGGGCTTTAGCCCGATGATGAAGCAAAAAAGCGCCGTATCTCTTTTCAGAGATACGGCGCTTTGTTATGCGCAAAACTGCGAGCGTTACTTCACAATACGCAATGGCTGTGAGTACATACCATGCGGTGTTCGAAGGACGATAGTGTATGAGCCCTGTGGCAGATCTTGAACATCTGCCTGTACAACGTGATTGCCTTCGTCAAGTGGTCTGTGCAGAAGTGTAAGCAGGACGGTCCCGCGTATATCGGTGATAAAGACCTCTGCATCTGTTGTTGGTTGATCCAATGACAACGCTATCGTGACTTGAGATCCTGCAGGGTTAGGCACCACGCTGTTGATCAACATTCTTGGGCTATCATCGCCACGGTTGACCTTGGAGATAGGATCGGTAAGAGTGAACGTCCCCTCAGAGATCTTTCCGCCTCCTGCGTCGAATGATTCAAACTCAAGTGATACGGTGGTTCCTTCAATGCCCGACAACGTGAGGTAGATCGGCCGAACAATGCTACCAGGAGCAGCACCAACTGTGCCGTCCACAAGAGCGCTTACAGAGTGCCCCTTAACGTTATTCGCAATAAGGGCAAGCAATGCCGAAGACGCATTAGCACTTGCGGGGCCTACCGCGAGTATTCGTGCATCGCCAGGCGAATGAATGCGAACGGCTGCCACTGGGAGATCATATCCGTTTGCATTCGTGAATGTCAGAGCGAACGTTCGCACTTTCGTCGGCTTAGATTCTGAATCACCGGCAACAACATCCGGAGCAACACCAGGTACACGCGCAGTATACCGCACGGTCTCACTAAACTCGGCTGCTGAACCGGAAGCATCTGTGAAGAGATAGCGGACATCCACAGGGAATTGCTTGAGCTTCGCAGCGTTGTCCACTACAAAGTCTATTCCTGTTGTCGTCCCAGGAGGAGCATCAATGGCTACAAAGCCAGTCGATCCGCTGAGAACTCCAATGGTAGAACCGCTCTTTACAGAGACAAGCGGTAACGAGGAGGATGTGATCTCAACACCCTGAATCACGGTTGTGTTGTCTGGTCGCGCAGGGTTCAGGAGCCAAAGTGTTCCATCAGTTGTGCTAGACATCACGATGGATGTGCGTGTTGCCGTGTCGGCCTGAGGCTGTTCGGTACCCTTTGTGACAAAGGCGCCCTTTGTTGGATTCCCGATCACAACGCCTGTATCATCCCAAGGAATGTACACGTACTTTCGAACGACAGTGTCGTACACGAGCTGAGTACATGTGACGCATTTGCAATCCGTAAACGAATAGCGAATAGCGAAGATCAACGTGTCCGAACACTTAAAGCTCGAAGGTGGAGGAGGGAAGAGCATGTGGAGCTTCAGTACAGCGCCATTCATAAAGGAGATGCACTCGCCCGGACCCCACTGAGCTTCGCGACTGAAGAGCAGCAGGAGCAGTGGGCCCGGAGCTAATGATGGTGTTACGGATCCTCCGAGGATATCACCAAATGACCGCTGCCATGCAGATGGAATGTTGTTGCAAACGGTTCTCCGTTGAACGCTGACGATCGTCGCGGAGACATTGCCGGCGTTGTTATACGAGATCTTCACATGATCCACCTTGCGGATGAATTCCTTACAACAATCAGAAGGCGGCTCAGATGGGCATGGAGGCAGGTCACGCACGATGCTGTCTCTACATACGATCACCCCGTTCACAACCAGTTGATAGTGCAAGGTGATCATTGCATCTACCGGAGGAATATCTGTGAAGGTGGACGTGATACTGAATGGTCCGGTAGGAATAGCAAAGCTGGAAGGAGCAAATGTTCCTTGCAGACAGTTGAGCATAAGAACGCTTGGACTGTTGAAGTTCCAGCCGGTGATAGCAAAGGTGTACTGCTGGTTGCCCGCCGCATCCTTGCCGGCACAGACCACGGACATCTTCACACTATCAATGCAACCTTCGGCCTTCTTCACTGTAACACATGCTGTGTTTGATTCTAGCTGGCCAATGGTCTGGTCAGAGATGATCGTACTTGCGATCAAATGTCGAACGGCCGCGTTTGCTGCAAAGGTATTGCAAGCGATCTGTGGATCAGTAGCTGCTGCAGAGACTGTCGCGTTAAAGTCAGCTGTTGCTGTAAGTGTTGCCGCGATCGGCGTTGCGCCGAAATAGTACGCTGCGTTCTTAGCACCTGCCGATAGACCGGAACTCCATGTGCCGAGAGTCCCACAGCCCCCTACAAACATTGAACCGGGAGCACCCAGAGGTGCGAGATTGCTCACCTTAGCAAAGCTCAATGGGTTGTTATATGGAGATGATGCCGGAACGGTAGCCAACGGCGACGCATAGGTGACATCAAATGCGCTTCCCCTTGCGGTGCAAGGACCAAGGATGAGTTGGTCGCTGGCGCCGTTGTCTTTAGGAAGGAGATCTGCGAAGGTGATGTGGCGCAGTCCAACACTTCCGGTTGCTACTGTCATGCGCAGTCGATACGAAATTGAACCGCCAGCCGAGGAGATCGCCGACGTAGCATACGATGGTGCCCCGGCTTTCTTCACTCCTTTAGCAAGAGTAAATCCGGCTGTTCCAACAACGGTCACGTAGTCGATGTTCGACGTTACCGTGGCCGGCAAGTTTCCGCCCGACAACGTGAATTGATTCGGCACGTTGCCCAATGCAGAGGTGTCTACGACCTTCACATCGAATTCGATGAAGTAGAAAGGCACACCCGCTGTGCCATACTGACCGCAGTTACTGAAGAAGATGGATTGGCAGACGGCCGGAATCGATGGAAGCGTTGCCGTGACCGTATTCGTAACTGGGTTATTCGTGAGCGTCACTCCCGTCCAGTTAGATGTCGGTTGGCAAGGGGCGTTCCACGATGTGGACGTGTAGTACGACGGTGCACCTACATAGACCAGGTTGGAATTCAGGACATCCGTTATCGATGATCCTGTAAGAGCCTGACCTCCGATGTTCTGCACCCGCAGGCGATACCGGAAGATCGATCCAGGGGTGTATGACGGCAGCTTACTACAAACTTCCTTCCATACACAGGCCGTTGGTGCCGGTGCTGTGATCACAAATGAGACGCATGCTTTCACAGGTGCGAAGCCTGGTGCCGTGAAGTATGCGCAGTTTGTGACCGTTGATCCAATCGTTGCTGTAAGTGGGATCGTGAAGTTGATCTCGAAATAACGACACTGTCCGGGCGCAAGGGCAGATGTACTTATTGCCGTTACGATACCAGCGGTAAGCGTTGCATTGAGTCCAGCTGAAACTGTTCCAACCGTTGCACCCGTAAGTGCTGTAGGAACAGTGTCCAAGATCGTGAACGATGGAATAGATGTGGTGCCATTGTTGCAGACATAGACAATGTACTTGCCTGTGCAACCCGGTTGTCCATTTGTATAAACCCACTTGCTAAGCGTTGCGCTGTTGATCACCTTGATTTCAACACAGGTCTGATTACTCGTGTCCGCAATGTTTCCACATGGCTGATTCGCCGTACCGGTGGTGCCGGTCAGCACTGCCTTGTTGGTAATGGTGCTTCCGTTGGGGAAGAGGGCTCGTGGATACAGTACAGTGAACTGACAGCAGACCTGGTTATACATCGGTATCGCCGAGAGATTGCCGACCGTCCACGTGATGGTTGCGCCGCTTTGCGTTGCACCGCACGTTGATGATTGCAGAACCGCGCCGGTTGGAAGTACGTCTGTTACGCTTCCACCAACAAGATTGAGCTGTCCGGTGGTACTAACGTTCTTATACACACACACCTGATACGTGACAACGGAGTCGGACGTTGCATACGGGCATGGTCCGCCTTGATAGGCAGCACCAGTGATGTATTTGTAGATGTTCCATGGTTCAACAGCGATTGCACGTATTGATACGAATGGAGTACATAAGTCGGTTACTTGAATTGGACCCAAGGTTCCTTGTAAGCAAACACGATTACGAGCAGTGACGCCATTACATGTGGTCCCATTCGGAAACTGTGTTGTTATCGTGAACGACCCCGTGCATCCGGAAGGCACAGATGCCCACGAAAGAGAGTAGGTTCCGCCCATTGCATTCAAGGCCGGGCTCACCACCGTCGGAGCTCCGCACGGAGAGGTGAACGACGCGCCGAGAAACTCAAGCGATGCCGGCAACACATCCGTTATCGTCACGTTCGTTGCACCCGCTGGGATCGAGAAATAGATCGTGTAGGAGAAGGTTTGGCCGGTGTTAATGGCCGTATCGCTTTCCACCTTCTTCAGGGTAAACCCGTTTTGTTGTGCCTCGGCCACCCATGCTTGCGAGTGGGCTTCGGGTTGGTGTGCGAACATCATCGTGATCGCAACGGCAAGGAAGACGACGAGCCGACCGGCTCTCGTCGAAATGGAATCGATCATCAAGAAACCCCTTCAGATTAGTCGTCTGAACATAATGCAAAACTCGGTTCAGTCGACGGGGTGCAACTACGAAATGTTCCGCGTTTCCCCGATCTGCTGCCTCCACATGGCAAAATAGAGCCCCTTTTCAGCCAGAAGCTCTTCGTGGGTGCCCATTTCGATGATTAGCCCTTTCTCAAGCACGTAGATCCTGTCCGCGTGCATAATGGTTGAGAGGCGGTGGGCAATCATAATCGAAATGTGGTCTTTTCGGCCGGAAATGTCCCGGATGGTTGAGGTGATTTCTTCCTCGGTGATAGAATCCAGTGAGGAAGTGGCCTCGTCAAAGATGAGGACGTCAGGGCGCCTCAATAGCGCCCGGGCTATGGAGAGGCGCTGGCGCTCGCCACCGGAGACCTTCACGCCCCCTTCGCCGATCATGGAATCGAGACCTTTGTCTGCACGAGCCAACAACGAATCACACGCCGCTTTCTTCAGAACATCAAGACACTCTTCGTCTGTGGCCGATGGGTTAACGAAGAGCAGATTCTCGCGGATGGTTCCGGCAAAAAGTTGTGTGTCCTGCGTAACAAAGCCGATGAGCTGTCGGACCTCGTCAAAATCAAGCTCTTGAGAATCGATACCGTTATACAACAACGAACCTGATCGCTGCTTGTATAATCCAACGAGAAGCTTGACGAGCGTGGTCTTGCCAGATCCGGATGGACCAACGAAGGCAACGGTTTCTCTCGTCTGTACCTTTACGTCAACATGCAGAAGGGCGGGTGATGAGGCACTCCTGTGTTGAAAGCTCACGTTTCGGAGCTCGATACTTTGCACACTCGTAAGACTCTTGGGTGACACGGGTTACGAACAATGAGAACATTGCGCCGATGGTAATGGTACCGTCGTAGACGAGATAGAGCATCACAAAGAGAATCGCTGTACGCATGAAGTTGACGATCGTGCCCTGAATGAAGCTCAACGAGCGTACAAACCTGACCTTCTTCAATTCCAGTGCAAGGATCTTTTGCGTTACGCCATTGAGTCTGTTGATCTCTTGATCAGCAAGGCCCAGAGATTTGACTAACTCAATATTGCGCAGAGATTCCGTGGTGGACCCACTCAATGCGGTTGTCTCGGCCACGATAACCTTCTGCATGCGTTTGATGCGCTTGCTGAGGATGTTGCTTATCACGCCAATGGAGGTCACACCAACGAAGTACAATACCACAATGCTCCAATGAACACTGAAGGCATAGAAGACCACAAAGACAATTCCTACGAACGATGTAAAGAGAACATTGATCGAAGCACCGATCACACGCTCTGCATCAACGCGTGCCTTCTGCAGGATCCCAAGAGTCTCTCCACTGCGCTGGTCTTCAAAATCCTGATAGCTTAATTGGAGTGAGTGCTTGAGGCCATCTGAATAGATCGCAGCACCAACCTTCTGTACGATGAAGTTGATGAAGTAATCTTGAAAATTCTTTGCCGTGCGCGACATAAACGCAGCTCCCACGGCCAGTCCAAGAAATAGAAGCACCTTGGAGAAAAATGCCTCGCTCGTGAGGCGTGGCGTAGCCAGGATCACATTGTCTATCGTATACCTGAAGATCAGCGGATCAAGCAAGGAGAATAGTTGATTGATCGCCGCTAGGAAAAGCGTGAGAAAGACGATCTTCTTGTACTTAGCAAGGTAGGAGAGTAGTAGTTTCATAGTGGCCACAAACGTACGAAGAATGTCTTGGTTGTATGTTGCAACATGTTTTTCCGACTGCTCATAGTTCTCTCGCTCGTTCTCTCGGTGGTCACTCCTGCAATGGCGGGTGGAGCCCCCTTCAATATCGTCTACGGGTGGTTCCCCAACTGGATAGCTCCATCTGCAACGAACGGGCTTGACGCCACGCAGTTAACACATCTTTCCTGGTTCAGTTGTGAAGTAGACACCGCCAGCGGTTCACTGATGGGTGTGTCGGCCTGGAGAACAACTCCGGTTGTGGCATGGGCCAAGGCTAACGGAGTGAGGGTTCATCTTACCATCACGTGTTTTGGAACACAGGCAAATCGTGCGTTGCTGAGCGTGCCTTCTCGCAGAACTCGATGCATCGCAGAAATCGCATCTGCCCTGCGCTTACAAGATGCCGATGGCGTTAACCTCGACTTTGAGGCTGTAGGGGGCTCTGAGAGAGCAAATCTAATTTCCTTTGTGCAAGAACTTCGAGACTCGCTTCCGAACAAAGAGATCACAATGGCCACGCCTGCTGTTGATTGGTCCAATGCGTTTGACCTTGCAACTCTTTCGCGCGTCTGTGACTTCTTGTTGCTGATGGGATACGACTATTATTGGTCAGGCTCTGAAACAGCGGGGCCGGTAGCACCGCTCGGCGGAGAATCATATAACGTGGGCAGAAGCGTAGATACCTATTTACGTGCCGGCGTTGACCCACTCAGGTTAGTACTAGCTGTGCCACTATATGCCAGAGAGTGGACCGTGGTTGGTCCGGCAAGAAAGGCGGCCAGAGTGCAAGGGTCTGTTTCAACCGCATATCGATTTTCTGACATGCAATCAAAACCCGGGGCCGACGCAAGGCTTTTCGATGATGCTACGGGAACCTCGTGGTTCAATCATACATCAGGCAGCGTAACTTTTCAGACGTGGTGGGATGACTCGCTGTCACTCGTAAAGAAGTATCGATTCATCCAACTGCAACAACTTCGGGGTGTTGGTTATTGGGCACTTGGATACGATGGCGGTCTTTCGGCCGTATGGGATGGACTCCGGTCTCTTGGTACGCCGAGCGACGTTGCTGATGAGCCCCTTTACATAGACAACAACGAACGAGTGGATGTCTATGATCTTCGAGGTCGACTTGTCTATTCCTGTGTGAAACTCGAGATCCCCCTGATAACACTACTTCCGGGCGTATACGTCTTGCGTTCGCGAGATGGAAGAGTTGAACGCTTTCTACGTTAATCGGAACAATCTATGTTGCCTGCTGTCTTCGGCAAACTACCTTCGGGTGCTCTCAAAGAGCGCATCGTCAGGTCTCCAAACTACAGAGACGGGGCTTTTCGAACGCTGAATCCGTCTCCCACCTTCCGACAAATGGTTGGTCATGGTGGGATCATCTGGGAAGTGCTTTTCAATCGTAGCAAACGCAATGTACCTGAGAGTCCAATGGCACAAGTGACAACTGACCTATGGTCGTTGCCACGTGATGTTGATACGATCGTTTGGTTCGGTCACTCTTCGTATCTCTTGCAAGTTGGTGGTAAGCGGTTCTTGATAGATCCGGTATTGTGTGGCAATGCCTCACCGCTGCCATTCCTTGTTAACGCGTACAATGGGTCAAACGTATATCATCCGGAAGACATTCCGGAGATCGATGTGCTTGTTCTCACACATGACCATTGGGACCATCTTGATTACAGATCGGTGATGCAGATCCAAGATCGTGCGGGGATGATTGTTACGGGGCTAGGCACATCATCACATCTCTTGCACTGGGGCGTATCACGAGAGAAGATCGTTGAGTGCGATTGGTCCGATAGTGTTGACCTTGGTGGCGGCTTCTCCATGACATGTACGCCTGCGCGACACTTTACAGGAAGACTCTTTACTCGCAACCAAACACTGTGGACGTCTTGGGTCTTGCAAACGCCGGAACGACGCATCTATCTAGGCGGTGATTCTGGATATGACACTCATTTCAGAGCTATCGGAGAGCAATACGGTCCCTTTGATCTGGCCATCCTCGAGTGCGGACAATACAATGAGTACTGGCGAGCGCTCCATATGATGCCGGAGGAAACAGCTAAGGCGGCAGTGGATCTGAACGCTACAACACTATTGCCAGTGCATTGGGCAAAATTCTCTCTCGCGTTACATGCCTGGGATGACCCAATCATTCGCGTCCTGGCAGAAGCAAAAATCCTTGG
>JAPLFN010000016.1:0-1103 GCA_026390655.1 Candidatus Kapaibacterium sp. | reverse complement strand
GCCCCTTACTCTATGGTCATATGGAGAGCCGAAGGAGTGGTGGCAACAGGAATGATTACCTCGATCTGCCAAAGGGGTATGGATAGAGATGCGGTGCCTACGAGAATGTGGAACTCTGCGTTTAAGAACGGGGATGAAGATAGATTGGCATAGTTGACACCCCGAAAAATTGAATGATAGGGTAACTCTATCAGGCGCCCGTACAATGTTTCTGTACGCAAGGCTCGGCACAGCGTATCACATGAGAAAGGGGCGATGTCAATGTGCTCAAAACGTCCTCTGATCACATGTCGCACACAATGCTCGTCCCTCATGCCAATCAGAATTGATTGCCCGTATTCAAGAGTGCCTATTTGCTCGTAGGATATTCCGAATCCGTGTAATGGCGTTTCGTAGTTCCCGAGATACTCTCTCTCGAAATGTTGGTCTTCGGTCTCTTGCAGGGTTGCGCATGCAAGTATGAGAGACATCCAAATGAAGATCGACACAAATCGAGGCATTACACCCCCGAAGGGACCGCCGTTTCCTATTAATCGAATCTCACTTCTACCCTCACAAACTAGCAAGACGCTGACCTCATTGTTCAGGGGAGCAATAGATGCCGTAATCAGTCGAAGTCGTAAGTTCGAAGTTCATTGTAGAGGGGCTCATTCTATGCGCATAGCGAAACACGTATTGTTCATGCTGCTACTGTTGACGGCGCTACCATGTAGTACCTATGGACAACAGTATTCAGTGCGGATTCTCGATGGCAAACACGGGTTGCCCTCATTTGAGATCAATTCTACCTTCGTAGACAAGCACGGTTATACATGGATTGCAACGCAGGATGGTTTGTGTAGGTGGAACGGACGCAGAATAGAGACCTTCCTTCCGAGCCTGGGAGACTCAACATCGATTCTGAACCAGCGATGCTATACGATCCATGAGTGTTCAGACGGCACATTGCAGTTCTCTTCGATCAATGGGATCTCAACATTTGATAAGGGGCGCCAGGCCTTCCAAAATTGGAGCCCCAATGGAGACCGTAATAGCACGGCTTTGCGCGGTTCACCACTGAAGTGGATCAACGATTCACTGGCATCGTTTTGGGCTGTGTCCGG
>JAPLFN010000009.1:21151-29994 GCA_026390655.1 Candidatus Kapaibacterium sp. | reverse complement strand
AAAGTCCATTGATTGAGAAGTGATATGCTGAAAGAGCGAATCCCGGATCCGCTTCATGATACCCTCTTCCAATCGCGTCGAAATGATGTTGCCAATATACTTCGTTAGCCCCCTCACGAAGAACAATGCAAAGATGACCAAGCTTATGTTGCGAATAGAGTCGTAGTAGTCCGGCGCGATAAGAATGGATGAAATGATCTCATCGAACCTCGCCTTCATTCCTGTTGTGACAAGAGAACTTGTGCCTGTTGTCGATGGCGCGGTACCGTTGAACAGAGTTCGGAACACCGGTTCCACGATCGCCAGTACAAGAGCGTTGGCCGCGGAAAAGAGCAGGTTGGCAACCGTCGAAAAGACGATGAGCTTCCAAAATGGCCGGACGAACGGGAAGATCTTGGCTGCTAGCTGTCGGACGGTATAGTCGTTGGGTTTTGACACGAGGGCATTTGACGATGGTTGGGTGGGTTCAGTGTGACATCGAGCGTTGATACGTTGCTGCATAGAGCTTAACGGCAACGGAAAGTGATCGTGCCAATGCTGTTTGTCCTGCAGCAGAAGCAAGATACTCCGCGTCGTTGGTGTTCGAGAGAAAACCGGTTTCAACGAGTACATTCGGCATTGAAGCTCCAACGAGAACAAAGAACCCCGCTTGACTCATTCCACGGTCGGCGAGAGGGGTTGTAGACTTCACCTCGCGCTGAATAGTAGATGCAAATGACTCGCTCAGGCGTACAAAGCTTCTCTGTGCCATCGTTGCAATGATGATTTGATCTTCAGTCATTCCTTGATATCTCGATGAAGACTTCTCAAACTTCACAGAGGAATTCTCCCGCGATGCCACCCGCGCCGCATCGTCGTTACGCCCAGGACGCAGGATGTATGTCTCACAACCATGTGCCGGGTTAGGTTTCGTTGGCATGCTATTGCAATGGATGCTGATGAAGAGCTTACCTCCGGCCTCATTAGCGATCTGGGTGCGCCGGAATAGCTCTATGAATACGTCACTATCACGTGTCATCACCACCTTGGTACTGGGCATGTTCTCCTTGAAAAGGTCTCGCAGCTTCTTGGCAATAGCCAGAGTAACATCCTTCTCAAACACACCATTGACGCCCTCAGCACCAGCGTCTTGCCCTCCATGGCCCGCATCGATGACGATCACGTCGAGTGACCACTTGCCGGCGGTCTTCGCAGGCATCGTAGATTCTGGCTCAGAGCGCCGCTTGGGTAAGGGGCGAATCGTGCACACAACGTCTCGTTGTCCATCGCGAGCGATCGTCATTGTATCCGTGGTTGAACATACAAACCGAAGAACGAGAATGTCGCGTACCCTTTCGACTCTGCAACCAAGAGGGGGCTTGATGACGCTACTGTCGAGTGCATCCGGATAGATCGTTGCTGACGGAATTCTCACAACAAACCCGTCAATTGTTCTCTCGGGTTTTTGAAACGCCGTAAGGGTTCTCGCTGCTCGAATGCGTATCGTCGTGCTGTCAGTCGTGGAAGTTGCCCGCACCGAGGTTATGACGGATACTCCCGACTGTTCTGTCTGCAGTAATAGCGCCGGTAGAAACACAAGAGCGCAAAGCAACCTAATCAAGCCAGCCTCTGCGTTTGAAGAAGAACACCATCGAGACCACGGTTGCAATGATCACTGCAATAACTGCCGGATAGCCCCATTCCTGTCTCAACTCCGGCATAAACTGAAAATTCATGCCGTACAAACTCGTTATAAACGTAATAGGGAGGAACACAGTGCTGAATACAGTGAGAACCTTCATCACTTGATTTAATCGAGCAGAACTAACGCTGAAGTAGGCCTCCATGATCGACATCGCAAGGTCTCTCGCTTCGTCGATTTGGTCAGTAAGACGTACAAGGTGATCGTAGACATTCCGATAGTAGAAGGCCTCCTCGCTTGAAACTAAAGCGAACTCACCTCGAGACATCCGGCTTAGGATCTCGCGCTGATAGGCAAGTACGCGCCGCACCTTTTGTAACTCGCGTTTCACGGACAACACCCTAACCAACGTTGTATTCCCTGGCTTGGTGAAGACATTGCGCTCCAATTCTTCAATGCGTTCGTCGAGAAGTTGCACCAAGGGAAGATAATCGTCTACGAGATCGTCTAGCAGGAGGTGGAGTAGATAGTCCGGCCCCCTCCTCATGAGCAGAGGATTCCTAGCACAAGAGCCCCTAAGGTTATCGGCCGCACCTATCTGCTTCCCGTGGTGCGTTATAAGCACTCTTTTACCGACAAGAATATTCAGCTGAGCCTCATCCATCGCATTGAGGTAGTTTAGAACGTTGTCGGTCTTAGTGCTAGGAGGGATCATAGAGTGCATGATCACGAAGAGATACGTTCCATAGTCTTCAATCTTTGGGTGATGCAGCATGTGACTCTCTGATTGAGATATCGCATGATGCATATCCTCTAACACAAGTTCGTGTACAGGGAAAAATGACGAGAGAACAAAGAGTTCCTCTTCCCGGCTCGGATCAATAAGATCGACCCAGATCATTTCTTCTTCAGAAAGGCTCGATTCGGCGTGTAAGCCGAGCTCTTCCCGAGGAATCGTGAGAATCCTGCCGTCCTTATAAAGCCGAATCTCTATCATGAAGAGCGTCCGAGGGGTGTTGTCGGTTAACTTTGCGCCTTCAAACATACCAACGGCAGGGCATGCGTAAGCGACTTCCAGTGCAAGAGATCGAGATCTCTGTTGATTCAATCGGCTTTGAGGGTGTGTCCGTGGGTCGGATCGACAACCTTGTCCATTTTGTATCGGGTGCTCTTCCTGGAGAGCGGGTCCGTGCTAGAGTGACAGGGAAGAAAAAGAAGTTCGTGCAGGCAGAGACGATAGAGGTACTCCAAGCCTCACCATCGAGAGTGGAAGCCCCTTGCCCGCATTTTGGGACATGCGGTGGTTGCAAGTGGCAACACCTGGCATATGCAGATCAGGCCGCGTGGAAGAGGCAGCATGTTGTTGATGCGTTCGAGCGCCTTGCGCAGATACCGGTTGGCATCGTACATCCAACGCTAACGTCTCCCGAGCCTTATCACTACCGAAACAAAATGGAGTTTTCATTCGGAGGGTCTCAGTGGCTTACCCGGGAGGAGATTGAAACGGGGACGGAGTTCGACACGAGTTTTGCTCTTGGACTTCACGTACCGGGTCGATTCGACAAGGTCCGTAATGTTAGACACTGTCTCCTGCAGTCAGAAGTCGGCAACGCGATCCTGGAACACACACATGTGTGTGTAGAGCAGTTTGGTATTACAGCCTACCACCAGCGATTTCATACCGGGTTTGCCCGTCACCTTGTGATTCGGACGAGTGCAGCGTTGGGGACGGTGATGGCGATACTCATCACAACCACACCGACTGAGGATGTCCATGAGGCATTTATCAGCGAATGGATGTCGATGTTCGATGCGCTACCCGAGGGATCCTCGATGATCCATGCCATTGCAGATTCCCATTCTCCTGTTGCGGTGGGAGACATTCAAACCTGCCTAGGTCCAGGATATCTCGATGAGGTCTCTCATGGAATAACATATCGCGTTTCCCCATTTTCATTCTTTCAGACCAACACACACCATCTTCCTACTCTTGTAGATGCGGCAATGAAGGGGGCTCAACTCCGAGAAACGGATGTTGTGTGGGACCTTTATTGCGGGACCGGTACCCTCACCCTGCCGGCAGCTACGCACGCCGGTCGAGTGGTAGGTGCCGAGCTTTCTGACGGGTCCATTGCTGACGCACGAGCAAATGCAGAGCGCAACGGAATTGGGAATGTTGATTTCTTCACGGTTGATTTACATCACCCAAATGCATTGGCCGTTCTCCAAGGATTCCCAAGGCCAGACGTGATCATGATAGATCCACCGCGAAACGGAATGCATGAGCAAGTGGTTCAACATCTGCTTGCGGTTGCTGCACCGCGAATTGTTTACGTGAGTTGTAACCCGGCAACGATGGCGAGGGACTGTGCTATCCTCGCTGAATCATATCACGTTGAATCTTTGACACCGGTGGCTATGTTCCCACCGACGTTTCACGTTGAGGCGGTAGGCGTGTTGACGTTGAAGTAGACTCGTTTACCGAACGAGGCCAAACGAAAAGATCGACGGGGTCATGTACGTCGTCATCCGCAAGAAATACGTTCCCTGCGCCATGGATGGGATCGTGATCGCACGGGAAAACGTGCCGACCGGAACGATTGGTTCATTAATCACTGTAGCAACGGTACTGCCAAAGAGATCAATGATGTCGATGACAACAGGAGTGCTCTCTTGAATGGCAAACCGTATCTCTCTTGTGCCTGGAGCTACGAGTGGAGCACCTTCGAGATACACAATCTTGTTCTCTTGCGGGATCTCAGTATAGGGGGCACTATTGAGCCCCATATCCTTGGCGACTTTTCGCGCCGCGCTAATTCCTGATGCGATGTTCTTGTAGTCTTCACTTGCAGCCACCACGAAGCAGATCTGTTGGCGCTCACCGGGAGCTAGGGTAAGCGGACCCGCACCTACAGAAGTAGAGACATCGATAATACGAGAGTTCTTTCTTCGAATCCCCGCGGACATCGTTTGCCATTTTTCTGCTCGCAGAAAATTGTTGTAGATCTCGATTCCGAACTCATCACCATCGTTGTCAACGGCATAGAAGTTTGAAGGAAGAGGAGAGATCATGGCAATGCCAATACTCGGCAGATCCGGGCGCTTGGTGTTTTGAACAAGTCCGATTCCTTGCTTCGGATCCCACGCACATCCATTGCTGGCTCCCGATGGGCCAATATCGAAATCGTAAAACTGGGCTACGTAGAGATCTTGTATCGTAGTATCAACCCGATTTACAACGTCGAGAGAGATGATCACTGTATTTCGTAACGAATCGTCAGTCAAGGCATAGACGTTCTGTGTAACGTCAACGCCAACTGAATACGGATCATAGACGTCTGAGAACGACGTAACGATGCGCGCACCGTTGGGAATGCTATCGTAACGTATCTGTGTTACGTTCCGCGGATGAAACGATGTGTCCTTGGAGTCAGCATACCCTCCTCTGGCAACGTTCGGAAGGTTGCGAGGGCTTACTCCGATCATCAAAGCCCCTTCAAAGAGAAGGTTTGGCCCACCCTTATATCTAAACCCCACTCCTTGAAGGTTCGCCGGGTAGTCGTTGAAACCGATGTTACCCGTGGAGTTTACCGATGTGGTAATGTCGTTTACCGCCAGCGTGCGATATGTTGGGTTTACGATCGCCGTGGCGATGTCTCTGCTGACAACGTCTGTGCTATCGTACACTCTCACCAGCAGTCGAAGCTCGCCGTTGAATGGAATGTCTGCGGGTAGTTCGATAATAACATCTTGAGTTAGAGTCTGAACTTCACCATGCTGCATTGGGCCAATGATGATCGAGTCGTTCACAATCAATGGGGAGAAGGCAGCAGGAGCCGGAACCACTTTTGCCCAAGCATTGCGCAACGCCGACAGTTCGTTTCGAAGTGTAAGGGTCAAGTGAAGTTTATCACCGGGCTCAAAAAAACCATTGCCGTCTTCATCAACAAACGATGAGGCAATGACTTCAACCCATCTCGGATCAGATGTTGAAACGGCACGAAAAGCATTTACTCGACCAATGCCGTATCGTCCCAGAAAGACACCGTTCTTCTCGTCAATATTGTCGCACGCGGCCATCACGGCTGCTCGCGTCTCTGCAGATGAGTATGCCGGATGCTTCAGGCGAACCATAGCGGCAACCGCTGCTGCCACTGGCGAAGCCATGGACGTGCCGTCGAGATACTGATATTGATCTCGTGGAACTGTAGAATAGATGCCAACGCCAGGCGCACAAACATCAACAGTGCTGTGAGTGTTCGAAAAAAAGGCGATCTCATCGGATGAGTCGGTTGCTGCAACGGACATCACATTCTGATACCCTGCCGGATAAAAGGCCATATCAACGCCATCATTACCTGCGGCTGCAACGATCAACGCTCCTAGCTGGGTTGCCTGCTGAATAACCTCATTATCGGCAAATGAAAACGACGCGCTTCCAAATGAGCAGTTGATAACACTTGCGCCCATTGATGCGGCATAGAGAATGCCGTCGGCAGTTCGAGCAACAGAAATAGATGATGGGTCATCACGTGCGATCTTTACGGGCATCACACGAATGTTTTTCCCAACACCAGCAACGCCAATCCCATTGTTTACCACGGCAGCAGCGATGCCACCAACGTGAGTGCCGTGTAAGTGCCCAGGCAAAGGCGAGTTGTCGGCAACAGTGCCATTCGCTCCAACAAAGTCCCATCCAAACCAATCGTCCACAAATCCGTTGCCATCGTCATCGATCTTGTTTGATCTCTTGTCTGCGTTGCTTGCATCTAACCCGGTCTCTCCGGAATTGTGCCACACATTTGCACCTAGATCAACATGCGTCGTGTCAATTCCGGTATCAACAATGCCCAAAACGACGGTTCTGTCTGTTGGTAGCGAATCCCACGCATTAAAGGCCTTGATGAGCCTAAGATGATACTGCAGCGCTACCTGTGGGTCATTCGGGGTTTCAATGATGTGCTGTTGAGCAAGCGGCTCTGCGTATTCCACGTCGGGCAACGAAGAGATCTTTCGCGCAAGCATCGCGGGGTCCACATCGGCCTCATACCGAATGATCGAGATTCGAGAAATTGATGGTTCCGGACTTGCACGAGTCGATTTTGCTTGTCGTAGAGATTGCGCTCGAGCCAACGAAATCAATGTTGCATCGAGGATGTACGGCTCGGAAGTATGGGTGCCTATAATCTCCGTTATCGACAATACGGGGCCGTGGCGGCCTGCCTGTATCCATTGTTTAAGGGAGGGAGCTTGTGCCCGCCATTTTATGACCACTGTGTTTGGCTCCACACCCGCCATGCATGGTATGGTTGCAACGGCGACTATGGAGAAAATCAAAGAGGCGAGGTAGCGAAACATATGCTAGGGTCCGGGCGCTTCATGGAGACGTTCAATATGAGGTAGACACGTAACCGGGATGAGTGTTACCTCACCGAGTCCCTTTCCAAGAAATCCTCTTCCGCATCATGCGCTCATCACCAAGACGTACCTCGGCGATGTACTCCCCATCCGTAACCTGCTTGCCGTTCTGCTCCCGGCCGTCCCAGGTAATTGAGTACGTACCGGGAGCCTGAATGCCATGATACAGTGTCCTCACGATTATCGCTTGGGTCGAGTACAGGAGGATTTCGACTTCGATGGTTTCGTCAACCACATATCGGATCACAGGGCTTACATCCTCACCAAACCCAAAGATTTTCGCAATATCATTGAAATTGATCTGGGCATTACCCGTACCCATCGGATAGAGAAGCACGCCTGGCACATACATAGCGTTTGCGATGGTCAGCTGATACTGCGTGCGTTCTTGAGCGGAAGGTTGCATGATCTCGCGCGGTATGTTCATCGTGGTGTTGATCTGTTCCCAGATCGATGGGGCACGCTGAACCTCAGCACGGAAACGCATGGCTGCAGAGGACTCCATGAGGGCGGTTGCAAAGCGGATCGATGATGGTATCCTCAGTCGCAGGGCAGAGGCGTATGCACTGTCCTGTTCGGCAGAAGAACGAGTACTGACTTGGCCTGGCAACGCGATCCGTCCATTGTCCCCAAACGATTCCGACGTAAGGAATTCGGCTGGGGTAAGTACTCGCGGTTGTAGCGCGGCGCTGCTTGGATCCACTTGTGCCAAGAGAGAGATCGAGGCACACATGGCGATAGAAAGCGCAACAAGTCTGATAGGGTATAGCAACATGGAGACGTAAAATACAGAAGCCGTCGAGAGTGATCACGACGGCTTCATTATCAATCGCGTGTAGCTACATGATTCACTTCTTTTGGAACGACTTTTCGGCGTCTTTCAGCATGTCTCCAAGAGTGACGGCAGGCGCAGCGGGAATATTGACTCTCTCTCCACGGCCCTCGCCTCTGCCTTCACCACGACGGTCGCCGCGACTATCTCCACGCCGGTCACCGCGACTATCTCCACGACCTTCACTTCTACCTTCACCCTGCTCACGGCTATAGCCGCCACCGTCCTGATGTCCGCCGATCGTACCATCTTCACCCTTCATCGCGAGAATAAGCGATGCGTTTTCGGCATTGAGGTCAACGATGACACATGACACAGTGTCTCCAATATTCAAGGCAGTCTTTTCGCCACGACCGATGGTAATGATCTTGGAACGAGGCATGAATCCGTCAAAAGCGTCAGACACGCGAACCACAGCCCCTTGCGTGCTGACCTGTTGAACTATACCCGAGGTTTCCGTGCCGATCGGCATTGTTGTTGCGATTGTGAGCCACGGATTCTCTAGTGTTTGCTTGTACCCTAGAGCCAATTGGTGCTTCTCTTCATTGGTCCAGCTCAGTTCACTGATACGCAAGAGACCCTCGATCTTTGGAGCAACCTGAACATACACGCCAAAGTCTGTGACGCGGCGTACGATGCCCTTCACACGTGAGGACGTAGGATACGCGACGTTTACGCCAATCCACGGATCCTCTTCATGCTCCTTGTGGGAAAGCGAAAGCTTGCGCTTTTCACGATCCACGTCAGCAACTGTCACTTTAAGCTTGTCGCCCTTTTTTACCACGTCAGAAGGGTTCTCAACACGGGTCTTCGACAGGCGAGAAACGTGAACGAGGCCTTCTACACCGCCGATGTTCACAAATGCGCCAAAGGTTGTTACCGACGACACTACGCCGTCATACACCGTGCCTGCTTGAATGCCTGACCAGAAGTCATCAAGGAGAATATCCCTCCGAGTGACAACGGCCGACT
>JAPLFN010000009.1:0-21140 GCA_026390655.1 Candidatus Kapaibacterium sp. | reverse complement strand
GTATCCCGTATCATCAGATTGAAGCTCATGGACCTTTACACGAACGGTTTTACCCAACAACGCGTTCAGTTCTTCTTCTGGGACATTTTTCCGTACCCCAAAGTGCGATGCCGGTAAGAAGATGCGAAGCCCCTTGTACTCGCCGCGTAGTCCACCTTTTACGCGCTCTGCGATCGCAACATCGAACGCGGTGTTTGCAGCCTTGAATCCTTCAAGTTCTGCATACGCCTCGTCCCGCTGCTTGCGTTCTGCTTCCTTCTGCTTGCGCTCTTCTTCACGTTTGTGAGCTTGCTCTGCCTTCTCCTCTTCAGAGAGCTCGGGCACAGCGAGAGCAGCTTCGGCAACGGGAGCAGCTTCGGCAACGACTTCTACAGCTGGCTCAACGGGAGTTTCCGATGGCTCGGATTGAGGGGCGCTAACCGGTGTTTCTTCTTCCGGCGTTCCAAGGTCTGGGGTCTGTTCGGACATGGCAGAGATTCGATCGAGATGTGACAGAGAAAACTCACCCCTTGGGTGATCGCGTTACCCGACGGACTATCCGCAACGGGACTGCGAAGATACGGGAAAAACCGCCCGACAATACACCCCCTTTAGCCCCCTGGGTTTGGGAAAGCCGATTTCGCGCCGTATGTTTGTCGGCTCTGACAACAGATTCTTTCCTCATCCTGCCGTTGGTCTGGACGCCCACGGCTGCAATACGCATCCATAGGAGATCCACATGAGTGTTCGTCGCCTGTACGAAACAACCTACATCTTGAATGCCGCTCTCGAAGACACAGAGATCGACGTTATCATCAAGCGCGTAGATGACTTTCTTGTTGAAAGCGGAGCCCTGCTTGTAGAGCAGAATAAAATGGGTCGTCGTCGCCTGGCCTATCCGATCAAGAAGAAGTACAACGGCTTTTACGTGTACACGGCATTTGAAGCCCCTTCAGAGGCCTTGCCGCTACTTGAGAAGTTTTTCCTCCTCGAAGAAGGCGTTTTGCGCAACCTTTCGCTGCAGCTTGATCCCAAGCTTCGCGAATTCCGCAAGGTCCGTGCCGAAGCGCAAGCCATCAGGGCTATCGCAATGGCAGAAGCTGCTCGTACGGGCATGCCGATCCTTTAATTCCCACCGAACCTGGTCAAGATCATGAAAATCATCCTCAGACAAGACGTTGAAAAGCTCGGCAACATTGGCGACGTGATCGCAGTGAAAGCCGGCTACGGTCGCAATTTCCTTATCCCGAACCAGCTCGCATACATTGCTACGCCGGGCGCAGTTCGTGCCCTCGAGTCTGAAAAGAAGCAGTATGAAGGCAAGATGGCAAAAGCTCGTTCGCAAGCTGAAGTTGTTGCCGCCCAGCTCGCAGAATTGCAGATTACGATCGCTATGCAGGTTGGCGAAGAGGGTAGACTCTTTGGAACCGTTACAGCACCAATGATCGCCCAAGAGCTTGAGCTACGGGGCTTCAAGGTTGACCGTCGTCACATCACGATCGATGAGCCGATCAAGACTCTTGGAATCTTTGACGTACACGTTAAGCTTCATGCTGATGTGATCGCTGCCCTCAAAGTTTGGGTTATCGGTCAAGAGTGATCGGTTAAGAATAGAGTATGAAACAAGAACGAAGCCCGTGCGAACCATCGCTCGGGCTTCTGTGTTTTAGGGCACAATGAAAAACATCATCATTGCTGGCGGATCCGGTTTCCTCGGAAGTCACCTCTCAAAAGCCTTCGTCGCAAGGGGATTCTCTGTTATCGTCGTATCACGATCAGGGCTGCCCAACACAAACGGCTCGATAGTGCCCTGGGAGGAGCTGCCACGTGTGGTTGATGGTGCACACGCGGTCATCAACCTTGCCGGGACGAATGTTGGCGGCAAAAGATGGAGTGCACAAGTACGGCATACCATCCTTCAGAGTCGCGTCGATAGCACGCGACTCATCGTTAATGCGATAAACATGGCAAGGGAACGCCCGGCGTTTATCAGCGCATCAGCCGTTGGAGTTTACGGCAACACCATGGTGCCAAGTAATGAAGCGATGGGGGCAGGACAGACCTTTCTAGCCAGCGTCGTTTCTGCATGGGAACGAGAAGCAATGTTGGCGTCAGAAATCACCCGCGTGGTCTGCTTACGAATCGGTGTGGTACTTGACGCGATGGAAGGGGCTCTCCCTCGTCTTGCACTTCCTATGAGGCTCGGTGTTGGAGGTCCGCTTGGGAGCGGCAAACAGTGGTTTCCGTGGATCCACATCAACGACGTGGTGGAGGCCTTTGTTTGGGCTACCCTCGATGCTTCCGCAACTGGACCATACAATGTGGTAGCCCCAGACGCAGTTACCATGGGCCAGATGTCTGCAGCACTTGGTAAGGTGCTACATCGCCCATCATGGCTCCCGGTGCCATCGGCCGCCCTTCGATTACTACTCGGGCGTCAGGCTGACGTGGTAGTTCACGGCCAACACGTGGTTCCTATGAGATTACTCGGTACGAGGTTCAGATTTACTCATCCGCATCTTGATGAGGCTCTGCGAGACCTCCTCCGAAATAGTTAAGTTGCGGTTCTCTAAAACGACGAATAAACCTGTCAGGAACTGAGCCATGAGCGTTGAAGTAGTGATGCCCAAGATGGGCGAGTCTATTCAAGAAGGAACGATCCTCCGATGGGTCAAAAAAGTTGGTGATCACGTTGAGCGGGACGAAGTGATCGTTGAGATCTCAACCGATAAGGTTGACACGGAAGTCCCGTCACCGGCATCCGGTGTGATTTCGCAGATCCTCTTTGCCGAGGGAGACGTTGTAGAAGTGGGGAAGGTGATCGTGGTTCTCGATGGCGCGGCATCCGCCTCTGTCGTCAGTCCCGCTGTCGTCAGTCCCGCTCCTGCGTCCCGTTCTGACGTCCCGGCTTCCGTCCCGGCCCCCGTCCCGGCACCCGTCCCTGTCGTCAGTCCCGCTCCTGCGTCCCGTTCTGACGTCCCGGCCTCCGCTGGCGAGATAGAAGTTGTGATGCCGAAGATGGGCGAGTCCATTCAAGAAGGTACAGTTCTCCGTTGGGTGAAAAAAGTTGGCGACAAGGTTGAAAGGGATGAAGTGCTTCTTGAGATCTCAACCGATAAGGTTGATACAGAAGTGCCTTCACCAACGTCTGGTACGCTTACTGCAATTCTTGCGAATGAAGGCGATGTGGTAGCCGTGGGTGCTGTTGTTGCACGTCTTTCATCGGCGTCCGTCCCGGCCTCCGTCCCTGTCCTCAGTCCCGCTCCTTCGTCCCGTTCTGACGTCCCGGCCCCCGTCTCTGTCCTCAGTCCCGCTCCTGCGTCCCGTTCCAACGTTCCCATTCCACGCCAAAGCGGTGCTCGTTTCTATTCGCCCCTTGTTCGAAACATGGCAACGGCAGAGAACATTAGTGTTGGTGAACTTGATGCGATTGCAGGTACCGGTCTTGAGAATCGTGTTACAAAAAATGACGTTTTAGGATATCTCGCAAAACGAGGTAATGGTGCAGCGTCTGCGCCATTGCAAGTGCCCTTCCCGACTCCTTCGCAGCCTCCTGTTCCGGGAAATACGGCGCCACCCATTGTCTCCGGTGGAGACAGCGTCGTCATTCCGATGGACAGAATGCGTCAGCTCATCGCTGAGCACATGACCCGCTCAAAGCAGACATCTGCGCACGTCACCAGCGTTGCGGAAGCCGACGTTACCGGTATGGTAAAGCTGCGTGAAAAGTACAAGGATGGATTCCTCAAACGCGAAGGCATTAAGCTCACCTATAATCCGTTTTTCGGCTGGGCTGCATGCGAAGCTGTGAAGCTCTGGCCGGGCATCAACGTAAGTGTAGATGGAAAGAATATCATTCAGCACCGTCGCGTGAACCTAGGTATGGCCACAGCACTACCTGATGGGAATCTCATTGTGCCGGTTATCAAGAATGCTGAAACGCTGAACATCACTGGTATCGCTCGCTCAATGAGTGATCTTGCCAATCGTGCACGGACAAAGAAACTCACACCGGATGACATCTCTGGTGGTACGATCACCGTAACGAATGTTGGTTCATTTGGATCGCTCTTTGGTACGCCGGTGATCAACCAACCACAGACGGCGATCATCGGTCTCGGTGCAATTCAAAAGCGTCCCGTCGTGCGTGAACTCGACGGTGAAGACGTGATCGTTATCCGCAGCATGGTGTATCTCTCTATCACCTACGATCACCGCGTGATCGACGGCGCCCTTGCCACTCAGGCACTCGCTGCAATGTGCAGGGCACTCGAGGGAATCAATGAGAACAGCATCACGCTGTAATCGCACTCGCGAAAACAACCTATGTCAAGGGGCTTCATGGAAACATGGAGCCCCTTTTTTGTGACGACTGGTTCTCTAACGCAGTTCTTCATCTCTCTAGCAGGATCGTCACCGGACCATTATTCACAAGGTGCACATCCATCATTGCACCAAAGACCCCGGTGGCAATGGAGATAGGGCTAGGTGCATCTCGCGAGAGATCATGAACACGCTTGACAAGCTCGTCGAAAAGGGGCTGAGCGTGTTCCGGTCTGGCAGCATCAACGAATGAGGGTCGTGTACCCTTGGACACATCTCCATAGAGTGTGAATTGTGAAACGAGGAGAATGCCCCCTCCCGTTTCCTTGATCGAAAGATTCATCTTCCGATCATCGTCAGGAAAAATCCGCAGAGCAAGGATCTTCTCGGCCATCCATGCTACCTGCATGGACGTGTCTTTGTGTGAGATTCCTACAAGCGCAAGCAGGCCGTGGTCAATGCTGCCAACTGTCTGACCGTCCACGTCTACGTGTGCTGAGGATACTCTCTGGATAACGATGCGCATAGTTGTTTCCTGTTCGTCTACGAATATGTATGTTCGTCAACGAATACTGCGATAGAGGAGGGGCTTTGAAGAAAATTGTTTCGATGCTGGTGGTTTCGTTTGTCCTTGTGGCATTCGCTCCGCAAGAACCGGCACCCGCAAAAAAGGGTCAAGAGTATGGCGGGGGAGTACACTCGGCAACGGTGCTTTCCTTGAAGCGTGCAGTAGCAGACAGGCGCTTCAACACTCGTATCGCAGTGTCGGCACATGTCCGCGAGGTGTGTAAGAAGAAGGGCTGCTGGATGATCCTTGCCGATAGTGGCACATCGGTGCGAGTGACGTTTAAAGAGTACGCGTTCTTTATGCCCAAGGACCTTGGTGGAAAAAGAGTGGTGGTGGAAGGCGTGATGTCGGAAGAGGTATTGTCGGAGGCTGATGCTCGGCACTATGCAGAGGACGCCGGGAGATCGGCAAAAGAGATCGAACGCATCGTTGGCGATAAACGAGAACTCACATTTGAAGCAACAGGCGTACGCGTACGTTGAGGACACTATGAACTTTACCATCGAACACGGACCCGTCTATGCCTCACTTCGTGTGGACATGCAACAAGGCGAACAGTTTCGTGCAGAACCGGGCGCAATGCTTTCAATGACGCCTACGATAGAGCTACAGACAACGTCTGCAGGTAAGGGGCTCTTTGGAACACTTAAAGCAGCTGTTGGTGGCGAGTCGATCTTTGCTTCGATCTATACCGCTGTGCATGGACCCGGTGAACTCTATCTCGCACCATCTGCACCCGGCGATATCATACAGCTCGATCTTCAGAACGAGACAGTCCTTGCGTATGGCGGAGCGTACCTAGCCGGAAGTCCGGACATTCAGATCAGTGCGAGAGGTTCATTGAAATCACTCGTTGCTGGTACTGACCTTTTTCTTAGCGTCCTGTCCGGTATGGGACCTGTGTTCCTCAATGGCTTTGGTGCGATCTACAAGAAGACGTTGTCACCCGGCGAGCCATACGTTGTGGACACCGGACACATCGTTGCATTTACCGATGGTATGCAGTATTCCATCAAGACGGCTGCCAAGGGACTCTTTAGCTCTTTCGCGAGTGGAGAAGGTCTTGTATGTATGTTCTCAGGGCCGGGCACGATCTGGATGCAGACTCGCAACATTAGGCACTTTGCTCAATCTCTGATTCCGTTCATGCCGTCGGGCAATAGTTAGAACTTCTCGGTCTTTACATCACACAATACTGATGTAAGATCGTTGAAGATCACGTCATCGGGTTCAAAGGAAAAGTGTGGGAGGATGATCTCGGATTCCTTACCGGTAACATTTAAGCGAAGTCGAATGAACTTCTTGTCGTCAGACGTCACCTTGATCGGTATGAGCATGGTGAAATCTTCTGAAACGTTTTCCTGTTTTACACGCATCGTTACCTTCCACTGACCTTCAGGAAGCTTCTCCTTCTTCCATGCCACTCGGTAGGTTGGCAGCTCGTTGCCATACACCCATTCCTTGAAGAACCAGCCCATACCTGTTCCTGTGACCTCTTCTATGACGTGTTGGAAATCAGCAGTAGACGCTCGTTTCCCGTTGTACCGTGTAAAGAATTCCTTCATCACCGTAAGAAAAACATCCTCCTTCATTGTCTTGAAGTCGATCATCATGTTGCGGAGCATGTGCAATACCCAAGCCCCTTTGTAATACACGAATGCATTATAGGCTTGCCCTCCGGCCATACCGGCACCGGAGCGAACGCGGTGTCCGAGTGCAACGCTTGGCGGCGCCAGATCTGCTCCTGTGGTCTTCTTGCCAAAAGTCATTATCTGTTTGCGATAGTCTTCAAGGAGACGAAAGAATTTCTTTTGTTCTTGAGCGGCGAGTTGCGAATACATCAAGCATGAGTATTCAGCAAAACCTTCGGACAGCCATCGGTCACGATAGATCATTGGCTTTACCGAAATACCCCACCATTGGTGTGCTACTTCGTGTGAAGTGAATTGCTCACCGAAAAAATCATCCGTGGAAACATCCTCCGCACGTACGAAGGCATACGTGCTGAGGTGGAGTAAGCCCGGGAAGGCTTCGCCGTGTGTTCCGGGTAATTCAGTAGCGTTGAGATGCTTGATGGCTAGGGGGCCGAAAATGCGCGTATAGAAAAGCATCGACTGTTGCACGTCCATTGCAACGGCGTCAGCTTGATCACTTGTGTTGTAGTACATCGTAGCGGTGGGCGTTTCGTTCGTCATCTCGAGTTCTCGCTTCTTGAAGAGCCCGATGTGAAACGAGTTATTTGTGTTCGCCACGCTCGTAACCCAGCGACTGGTAGTGGTTCGGTCCACAGTAGTAACAGACTCTTGTTTTCCGAGTGAAATGAGACTCATAGACGAAGGGTAGGAAAACGTCACGTCATACAGCGCACGCTGAAAATAGGAGTGCGCAGGTATCCAGTCGAGAGATGTCCTAAGGATTGTATAATCTCTAACGCGTTCAATAATGTCGCCACTGTATGAGATCGATGGCGAGAGTGCCTCTCCCTTGTGATACCATCGCGGAAGCTTCATCCAGAATCGCGAGGATCCCTTGGCTCTGAACATTGTCAGCTTCGTAGAGCCGAGATACACAGAATCAACGTCAAGCAGGGAGGTGAGTTCCATCTCTAACCAAAGAACGCTGTCGGCGCGAACAACCATATCCACCCTGTCATGCGTTATCATGTCCAATGACCGTGCAATTGTACACGTCATCGTGTGCAGACTCGTTCTCACCTGGTCCGTGGGCTCTACGCCGTCATCTGTCAGCGTGGGCCAACCATGTACGTCGGGACATTGATTGATAAATGTCAATTCACTCGGCCCCTTTTTATCGTGCCTAGCGATCAAATAGAATGGTTCGGTATCATATGGGTTGTGAGAAAGGATGCACTCCATCACCTTCTGATAGTGCAGTTTGGCATGAAAAATTGGGGCAGTGTACTCATTGAGAAGGCACCTCGATAAGGCTCCATCAATGTCTAATCGATCATTTTCACTGATGAACTCCGTGGCTTCTGCCACCATGGCGCCGAATTCCTTTGCGACGGTTCCACCAGCCGGGAATTCATCGAGCAACGACGTTAGGCGATTGTCGCTGAAAACAAAAATTCCCCGATCGAACTCTTCGGAGAACTGATCAGCGTGGTAGAATCTCTGAAGGTTCACGACCTCCGTGGGGTGGTTCGGGGTGAACATCGCCGTCCCGCTACCTCGGAAAAGAGCTATCATTCGCCGTCCTTCATACCGCTCGAGGAAGACCAATGAACCGCTGTCAAGGCTGATGGTGATGAGGCCGTCTTCAAAGACCACGCCACCAACCTGACGGTAGGATGAACTGTCGATCTGCAGGTTCAGCAGGGTGTCTCTGAATGCCTCAAACGACTTTGCCCCATCGCCCCCTGCCTTGATCTTGGGGGTAACTGCTAACAGGCCAACAACCACGATAATCCCTATCAACGGTCCGAATCGCAACATTTTATCCCCATGATTAGAGCATCTACTTTCCTAAGGCTAAATCTACGGACACGGGGCTCTATCTTTGCACCTATGACAGAACAGGTACAAGCATTGATCGGCAAGGAATTCCCTTGCCTAGATAAAGGATTCGTACGTCTCGTAGACGTAATGGGGGATGACGCTGCGATCGTGCAGGCCGCCCGGGTCTCATATGGCGAAGGCACAAAGAAGGTGCTTGAAGATCGCGGTCTCATCCGATACCTCCTACGTCATGCACATACAACGCCTTTTGAGATGGTGGAATTCAAGTTCCATGTGAAGCTGCCGATCTTCGTTGCACGTCAGTGGATCCGCCACCGCACAGCAAACGTGAACGAGTACTCGGGTCGCTACTCCGAGATGAAGGACGAGTTCTACGTTCCTGCCTCCGACCAGGTCCGCGCGCAGAGCTCAACAAACAAGCAAGGTAGAGCCGAAGACTCATTCGCCCCCTCAGAGGCTGAGCGTATTCGTACAATGATGTCTACCACACAAGACTCGCTGTATTCTGAGTATCAAGAACTCTTGGGGACCAACCTTGCACGGGAGATCGCACGCATCAATTTGCCCGTCTCCAATTACACCGAATGGTATTGGAAGATCGATCTTCACAACCTGTTCCACTTCCTTCGACTGCGCATTGACGCACACGCCCAGTACGAAATCCGCGTCTATGGTGAGGCCATGGCTGAGATCGTCAAGGCAGTTGTGCCGGCGGCCTGGGAAGCTTTTGAAGACTATCTGCTCCATGCGCGACGCTTTTCACGCAAGGAACTCATTGCCTTACGTTCAATGTTGGCAACAGTAACCCCTGAAGATTCTGCGCTCGAGGCTGCAGGTCTAAAAGGGAGAGAAGCACAGGAATTCCTAGCGAAACTTGAGGAGCTCTCGCAATTGTGAGATGGATGCCGTCCATAGCCCTGATTCTTATCGTAGTCGGTTGCGCTGAAGATCCGGTGCAGCCACTTGTAGATCAGTTTCCGGTAATGCCGGCCCACCTGCCAACAATGCCGTATCCGGTTGGTAATACGATAACGCCAGCAAAGGTGGATCTTGGACGACATCTCTATTTCGATCAGCGACTCTCTAGCGAGGGCACGATAGCTTGTGCATCGTGTCATAGGCCAGAGAAGTCATTCTCTGATGCTCCTAACCAGGTAAGCATGGGAGTGCTTGGGGCTCGTGGCCAACGCAATGCTCCCATGATCGTAAACGCAGGTTATCGAAAAGTGATGTTTTGGGACGGACGTGCAGGCACTCTTGAAGAGCAGGCAATGGGAGCGTTTCTAAATTCCACAGAGATGGATGCAGATACCATTGCGGTTGCGGCACTGCTTCGCTCCGACGCGTATCGATCGAAATGGCTAGACGCCTTTGGCGACACTCTCGTGAGCATGACGCGCGCTATGCAGGCGATTGCAACATTCGAAAGAACGATCGTGAGTGCCAACAGCAGGTACGACCGATTCAATCGTGGAGAAACTCAGGCTCTTTCCGAACAAGAGCGTCAAGGCATGCAGCTCTTCTTCAGCAGTAGGACGATGTGTAGTTCTTGTCATGGGGGGAACGACTTCACCGACGATCAGTATCACAACGTGGGCTTGTTCCATCACTATTTCGATCGTGGTCGATACAACGTTACCAAGGACCCGCTCGACGAAGGAAAGTTCAAGACTCCTACACTACGGAACATCGCGCTGAGTTCGCCATACATGGCTACAGGTGACAGTGAGAAGGGGCTCATGCTCACCCTCGAGCAAGTAGTCGATCATTACAACGACGGTGGAACCCCGTTCCCCAACAAAGATCCACGAGTGAAAAAACTCGGACTGAAAGATCCCGAGAAGGCAGCGCTCGTAGCGTTCATGAAGGCTCTTACGGACTCAAGTGTGCTTACAAATCCCGCTTGGCAGAAGCCGTAACGGAATCATTACCGGAACAATTTCTCCCGTGTAAAATCATACAATTCGTTGACGTAGGCGTTACATTCCTGTGATGTTGAGGTGCGAGTTTCGCGTCATGATAACACGACGCAGAATCCTCTTCATTTGCGGATCGATGAATCAGACAACAATGATGGAGCAGATATCGCGGTATCTCCCTCATTGTGATTGTTGGTTCACTCCCCATTACACAGATGGTTTGATTGGAGTTCTGGAGCGTAGGAAACTCATCGAATGGACGGTGGCAGGCCAAGGGCATCAACTTCGAGCGCGTGATTACCTGGAAATGCTAGGGAAACAGATCGATTTCCGCGGTTCGAAACACATGTATGATCTTGTTGTTACCTGCAGTGATCTGATCGTCCCTAAGAACATCCGCCATGGACGTGTTGTACTTGTCCAGGAGGGAATGACGGATCCCGAAAATATGGCGTACTATTTCGTAAAGTATCTCGGGCTCCCACGCTACCTAGCATCAACGTCCACTTTTGGCATGTCTGACGCCTATATGCGTATGTGCGTTGCCTCAGATGGTTACAAACAGCATTTCATCCGTAAAGGGGCTCGCGCTGAGAAGCTCATTACAACCGGAATTCCGAATTTCGACAACTGCGCGCAATTCGTGCAGCAGCCCATTGAGCAGTCCGACTTCGTGCTTGTTGCTACCAGCGATGCGCGGGAAACATTCAAGTATGAGCATAGAAGGTCTACGATTGAACGCGCAAGAACGATCGCGGCTGGTAGAAGACTCATTTTTAAGCTGCATCCGAACGAGCAACATGTACGTGCGATATCTGAGATCGCACGATGGGCCCCTGAGGCAGAAGTCATCGTTGGTCAGCCAATAGAGCCATTGATTGCGCAGTGTCACACTCTGATCACGAAGTACTCTTCTTGTGTCTATGTAGGAATTGCGCTTGGCAAAGTTGTTTATAGTGACTTCCCACTTGAAACACTTAGACAGCTTTGTCCGGTTCAAAATGGTGGGCGTTCTGCGGAGAATATCGCAATGGTATGCGATGAAGTTGTTGACTCGCTAGGGGTACGAGTCACGGCCACTCTGCCGAGAAGCATGTCCGTAGGTGTTTCATGAGTGACGCCCGGGTACTTGTGATATGTCAGGCTCGACTTGGATCTACGCGCCTACCACGAAAGGTTCTCCTGCCCCTGTCAGGGCAGCCGCTGATTCTCCGTTTTCTTGAGCGTGTCTCCTGCGCAAAACTTGCCACTACAGTAGTTGTGGCAACTACCACAGATGCCTCTGATGATCTGCTATGTGTGATGTGTGCAGATGCCGGGTATCATGTCTATCGTGGCCATCCGCGAGACCTTCTCGATAGGCACTACCAGGCGGCTAAAGCATTTGGCGCCGACGTGGTTGTAAAGATCCCCAGCGACTGTCCGCTGATAGATCCAGGGATTATCGACGAGGTGATATCAGCCTACCAACGTAGTTCGGACAGTTTGGACTATGTAAGCAATCTGCACCCGGGTACATGGCCGGACGGCAATGATGTAGAGGTTATGAGCATGAAGATTCTAGAACGTGCCTGGTTTGCAGCCACGAAAGACTACGAGAGAGAGCACACTACGCCGTGGTTGTGGGATGACAATGCCGGTGTCCGCACTTCCAATGTTGTTTGGGGTGGTGGAAGAGATTTAAGTATGAGTCACCGCTGGACGATCGACTACCCCGAAGACTACATGCTTATCAAGGCTGCGTATGACAATCTCTATTGCGTAAATCCACGGTTCGGCATCATGGACATACTCTCCTTTCTCAACGACCATCCGGAGATCGCCGGTGTTAACTCACATCTCGCTGGTGTGAATTGGTATCGAAGCCACCTCGCAGAACTGCATACAGTTGACTCTCGCCATACAAGAGATTATCCATCATCATCTCAAACCGCATGACGAATAACCAGCTCTCGGACCTGCCGGAAATTAGAGAACACATCCTACGAATGTCCACTGATGGCGGGTGTTTCACCGGGGCTTCGTTGTCTTGTACAGACCTTCTTGTGTATCTCTATACAAGCTTTCTCCGAATTTCGCCTGAAACAATCTCTTCGCCGGAGCGAGATATACTGTTGCTTTCAAAGGGCCATGATGTGCCGGCTCTCTATGGTGTGTTTGCCGAGTTAGGATTCATAGAGCGCGATCGGCTTAAGAACCACCTTCGAGTCCACGATCACATCTACTGGCATCCCAATCGAAACATTTCAGGCGTTGAGTTTCATTCGGGAAGCCTCGGTCACCTCCTCAGCGTAGGCCTAGGTATGGCCGTGGATATTCGCATGCGCGGTCTAGATAGTCGCGTAGTGGTAATCCTCGGCGACGGTGAGCTCAACGAGGGAAGCGTTTGGGAGGCCTGTTTAACAGCGCACGCGCTAAAGGTGGACAATCTCATTGCAGTGGTTGACAGAAATCTCTTTCAGGCAAATGTCCGGACGGAAGATCTTATCCCACTTGAGCCCCTTACTTCAAAGTTTGAGGCATTTGGCTGGAACGTAGAATGCGTCAACGGTCATGACTTCGAAGATCTCGATGAGCTATTCCGCCGACTTCCAGAGCGCAATGGCGCTCCCACTGTTGTCATTGCGGACACACAACGCGGTAGAGGGGTGCCTAGTATCTCAGAACGTGCCGATCGTTGGTTCTGCAACTTCACACATGAAGAGGTAGATGCACTTATCGATGAGTTGCATGGAAGATCACAAGCAACAATTACATCAAAAACATTGGTCGTACGATGATTCCCTACGAGTCTCTCCTTCTCGAATGTGTACGAGGCGATGAGCGCGTGATGATCCTCACTGCGGAGAACCGAGGTCACATGCGAAATGCTCCGGCCTTGATGGGCGATAATTTCATTGATGTGGGGATTGCTGAGCAAACAATGATCGGCATGGCCGCAGGGCTCGCTGCACGTGGAAGAATTGTTTTAACGCATGCACTTGCCTCCTTTATCACGCTTCGTGCGTTTGAATTCATCAGGGATGACGTTGGCATTCCGGCATTGCCTGTAATAATGGTGGGAATGGTTCCTGGAATACTCAGTGATGGAAACGGTCCTACGCATCAGGCCATAGACGACGTTGGTCTCATGCGAGGCATCCCGAACATCAATGTCTTTTGTCCGTCGGATGAAGACGATCTGATCATCGGCATGCGTGAGATTATCTTCAGCGGAAAGCCCTATTACGTGCGATACACGAATGCACCTGCTGCTGTAGATCACGATAAGTCCTTCACGCCCGGTGTGGCAGAAATCGTGGCTGGACCTCGAGGCTGTAAGCGAGATGTAACGATACTTTGTTATGGCGTCCTGCTGCGACAGGCATTGCAGGCAGCCGCACGTTTGTCCACCGAAGGAATCACGGTTCAGGTTGTCAATCTTCGAACCCTCAAGCCTATTGACGAATCTATTATCCTCGATGCTGCTGTGAACAGTGATCTCGTTGTTTGTTTAGAGGATCACTTCCTTACCAACGGACTCCATAGCATTGTCTGTGAATGCCTAGTACGAGAGCAAAAGATCGTAAGTGTTCTTCCTATCGGGTTCTCTACCTGGTTCCGACCAGCGATCCTTTCTGATGTATTGGACCACGAAGAGTTATCCGGCGAGCACATCGCTCGGCGGATCAAGGACAGGCTCATCAGTCAAGTAGAACTCCAAACAGTTGGAGGTTCACTTGTCTAACTTCAGTTATCCTAACATCACTGCGTCCAGAGAGCTTGCTGAACGCGCATCTGGACTCATTCCCGCATATACGCAGACCCTGGCCAAGGGGCCAACGCAACACGTTCAAGGCGTGGCCCCCATTTATGCACAAAGCGGTAAGGGGGCTCATCTCATTGATGTAGACGGCAATCGGTATCTCGATTACACAATGGCAATTGGACCGTTGATTCTGGGATACGGGCACGACGTTGTTGATGCTGCTATTGAGCGACAATTACGTGACGGCATTACGTTCTCGTTGATGCACCCTCTTGAAGTTGAAGTGGCAGAACTGGTCCGCTCGGTTGTGCCCAACGTGGAGTCTGTTCGGTACTCTAAAACCGGATGCGATGTTACTACGGCGGCTGTGCGCCTTGCTCGCGCATTCACTGGACGAGACACTGTGCTCTGTTGTGGATATCATGGATGGCACGACTGGTACATCGGTACCACGGATAGAGACGCGGGAATTCTCAGTTCCTGTAAGGATCAGACCTACACGTTCAACTACAATGACGTTGAAAGTGTGTTGGAGGCTATCGATGACAACATTGCCGCAATCATTCTAGAACCCATGGTCTTTGATGAACCGCGTAATGGCTTTCTCAATGAACTGCGGTCTATCTGCGACGAGCGCGGAATTGTCCTCATTTTTGATGAAATGTGGACTGGCTTCCGGATAGCTCTTGGTGGTGCACAGGAGCGCTATGGAGTTCGTGCTGACCTCGCGTGTTTTTCCAAGGCGGTGGCAAACGGGATGCCCCTTTCGATCCTTGCCGGGCGTTCAGACATTATGAAGCTCTGTGAGCACGATGTCTTTTTCTTCACCACGTTTGGTGGTGAGGCACTTTCGCTCGCAGCAGCAAAGGCAACCATTCAGTTCCTTCGTGATAATGATGTTCCGCAACGAATAGAAGCGCTGGGCGATCAGCTTCGCGATGGTTTGAATGCACGCCTATCTGATCTCGGTGTGTCCTATGTGACTTGCAAGGGGCTAGGCACTCGCACGATCGTCTCGTTTGACGGATCGGTGGCCAACCCACTCCTGATGAAATCATATGTGCAACAAGAATTGATCGCACGCGGAATTCTTTGGGGCGGCTTTCACAACATGTCCGATGCTCATACAATTGAGGATGTGCAATACACCCTTGGTGCCTATAACGAAGTACTGTATCTGCTAGACGCGGCTGTCCGATGGAGCCAGTCTTTCGCCGCACGGGGAACTTCAATACGAAACCTCGTAGCGTGCGGTCTGCCGTATGATTTCAGAACTGATGAGCCTCGATGGGCGCGTAGCCGTGGTAACGGGCGCTGCCGGCCTGCTTGGACAGAAGCATTGTGAAGCCTTGGCTGAGGCTGGCGCAACAGTCTATGCGTGCGACCTTTCTTCTAAAGCGGCAACGTCCGTAGCGAACGGACTTGGACCGCATCATGTGGGCGTTGCGCTTGACGTTACGGATGACGAGTCGGTATTGGACCTTCGGTCAAGACTGATGGACGAGCATGGCGGCGTTGATATTCTCGTTAACAATGCTGCGATGAACGACATGGTGGAGCACCATGGACCAGGATCTGAGTCGTCCAAATTTGAGAACTATCCAGTAGGCCTCTTCAGGCAAGTAATGGACGTCAACGTAACTGGTGTGTTCCTCATGAGTCAGATCATCGGATCAATAATGGCCGACGCCGGAAAAGGTTCGATCATCAACATCGCATCTACGTATGGTGTGGTTGCTCCTGATCAAAGACTTTATCTCTCGCCCTCAGGCGAACAAACATTCTTTAAGAGCGTTGCCTATCCAACAAGTAAGGGCGCTGTGATCATGATGACGAAGTTTATTGCGACCTACTGGGGACATCGTGGTATTAGAGCCAACTGTTTGTCTCCTGGTGGCGTAGAGAATGGTCAGAATGAACACTTCATCAAGAAGTATAGTGACCGTACACCCTTGGGGCGCATGGCAGGATCAGCTGACTACAAAGGATCTCTTGTGTTTCTTGCAAGTGACGCTTCACGCTATATGACCGGTCAGAATCTCATCGTTGATGGCGGATGGACTTCTTGGTAACAACAGACAAATCTCCTCAACACTCTAATAATTCTTAAGGTAAGCACCATGAATCCCAACATTTCCTTCGGATCTCGCAGTGTCGGTTTTGGTTCTCCCGTCTACCTCATTGCGGAAATCGGCATCAACCATAACGGTTCTTTGGAAGTTGTGAAAAAGATGATCGATGGTGCCGTTGCTGCCGGTGCTGACTGCGTGAAGTTCCAAAAGCGCACGCCGGAACTCTGCGTTCCAAAAGATCAGTGGCTACTTGAGAGAGATACGCCGTGGGGACGTATGACGTACATCGACTATCGGCACAAAGTTGAGTTTACTGCAGAAGACTACGGCGTGATCAATGAGTACTGTCTCGAGCACGGTATTGACTGGTCCGTTTCGTGTTGGGACGAAGAAGCTGTGGCTTTTATGGAAGCGCACTTTGATGTGCCGTTTTATAAGGCGGCGTCGGCGTCGCTCACAGACATCCCCTTGCTTCGTGCTATGCAATCAACCGGAAAGCCCCTTGTGATATCTACTGGGATGTCTACGATGGAGGAGATCGAAAATGCAGTTGCATCGCTCCACCAAGATCGACTGCTAATCGCACACGCCACGTCAAGCTATCCCTGCCCAACCAACGAGTTAAATCTTCGGATGATAACGACGTTGCAGCAGCGATTTCCCGGCATCCCTATTGGGTACTCAGGACATGAAGTCGGACTTGCCACCACCTATGCTGCCGTTGCTCTCGGCGCCACGTTTATCGAGCGACACATCACGCTCGACCGTGCAATGTGGGGGTCCGATCAAGCGGCAAGTGTAGAAGTTGGAGGTCTGGGGCGCCTCGTTCGTGATATCCGTGATATAGAAGGGGCTATGGGAGACGGCATCAAACGCGTCTATGACAGCGAGATCGGCCCTCGTGCCAAGCTCCGCCGAGTTCAATCATTAGAGGTTGTAGCCTGAACATGCAGTTTGAGTTCATGTGGGTAACGCTTGTTGTTACCGTATTTAGTGCCGTTATTATCATCTGTCTGGAACGACTGATACCGTATACGCCGGATCAGCGGCTGTTCCGTGACGGATTCATGAACGACTTTGTCTGGTACTCGCTCGTGCAGAGCTATGTCCTCGGTCTTGTCATCTTTGGGCTCATTGGAGAGATCGACAGCTCAACGTCGTTTCATCGTATACACGTGCTTCGTGACCTGCCGATATTGGGACAGGTTGTTATCCTGCTCATAGTTCATGACCTCTACATCTATTGGTTCCACCGACTGCAACACAAGAGTGCTCTTCTTTGGCGATTGCACGAAGCGCACCATTCTACTGTGGACGTGGACTGGCTTAGTGGAAGTAGATCGCACGCATTAGAGATCTTCATCAATCAGACGGTTGAGTTTTTACCGATTGTGCTGCTTGCTTCTCCGGAGGTGGCCGTGATCAAGGGCTGCGTTGATGCGGTTTGGGGTATGTACATTCATGCGAACATTGATGTTCGTAGTGGCGTGCTTCAGAAAGTGCTTAACGGCCCGGAGATGCACCGCTGGCACCATGCTACAGATGATGTTGCACATAATCGTAACTTCTCCACCAAGATCGCGCTGTGGGATTGGTTGTTTGGGACGGCGTATCTTCCGAATCGGCAGAAGCCTAGCGGATTTGGTATCGGAGATGATTTCCCCAAAACGTACATTTCGCAGCATGTCTATGCCTTTAGACCCCTTGACCCAGAGAGAGACACAACTCGAGCATAGCCCCGAAGATTTCGAGTTGCAACCTGTTCATTTCGATCACGAAGCCGATTTGGACACCGTTATCGTTTCGGATATTCATCTCGGATCCGACGTTTCACGATCAAAGCGACTCATTGACCTTTTGCGGATGCTGAAATTCAATCGCCTGATCCTTAATGGCGATGTTTTTGACGATCTGAACTTCAACCGCCTCACGAGAGATGATTGGAAGTTCCTTTCGTTTATCCGAAAAACGTCAAACCCGCGTAAAGGTATTGACGTAGTGTGGGTAGTGGGGAATCACGATGGCGGTGTTGCAGAGATTCTCACCCACCTGCTTGGCGTTCCGGTGCATGAGGAATACACATGGGAGGTGCGTGGAACTAGATGTGGATAAATGACCATGAAGTTATCACTGCTGTGGCATCATGGATCTATCTCGTTATTCAAAAGCTAGATCGGCAACACCGGGCATCGAGATGGGTGAAGCGGACGAGCAAGAAGTGGCTGCGGCTCAGCGATAAAGTTGGGCATGATGCAGCGCTATACGGTAGGAAACATCACAACGCAGACGTTGTGTTCTGTGGACATACGCACAGATCGGTAGACATGATCACAGAGGGTGTACGGTACTTGAACTCTGGGTGTTGGACGGATAAACCGTCCCAATACATTACGATCAGTCATTCTGGAGACATTGCAATTCGTGAGTGTCATTGACCATAGCGATCATTGACTCCAGTCACTGTGCATGCAACCGTTGAATTTGATCACGTCCCGTATGTAGTCTCTCCGTTGATACCGTGGCATGCCTTAAATTTCTTGCCAGAACCACACGGACACATCTCATTGCGCCCAACCTCGATACCTACATTGTGTATAGTGTTAGACGCCGTGGATGCAGAAGGTACATTCGGATCCCCTCCAAACGACGTTGAAGTGCTCGGATGAGAGAACTGCAACTGCCGCGAAGAACTGATCGTGGGTTGTAGTGTTGGCAAGGCAGGTGCCGGTTTCTTCGGTTCTGCTGCTTGCGGAAAATACTTGAACGCAAAGGAGATCGTAGCCTTATTGATCAACGAAATGAGATCAAGGAAGGCGCCATAGGCTTCTTTCTTGTACTCGAGGATGGGATCCTTCTGACCGTAGGCCCGGAGATAAATACCTTCTTTGAGATCATCCATGCTACGAAGATGCTCTCTCCACTCGTCATCAATGGACCGCAACGCTGCTACTCGCTCCAGCGACCCCATGAACTCAGGTCCGAGTGTTGATTCTTTACGGTCGTAATATTCTTCAGCCGCGTCAACTACGCGCTGAACGATGTCGTCCTTTTTGCCACCTAAGAAGTCGTTCTCGGAAATGACGGGCTCGCATAACATCGCAATGCGAACATCATTCTTGAACCCTTCAACGTCCTTTGCTTCGAGGTACTCGTCGTACCAAACCTCCGCTGTCTCACGAACATACTCGAGAATCTCGCTGCGAAGTCGCTCACCCATAAGTGCATGGCGACGTCGGTCGTAGACCACTTCGCGTTGCTGGTTCATGACGTTGTCATACTCCAGCAAACGTTTGCGTATACCAAAGTTGTTGGACTCCACCTTCTTCTGAGCATTCTCCACGCTGCGAGTCACGAGAGGGCTTTGAATAGGCTCGCCATCCGGAACTTTAAGACGCTGCATTACAGCTGCGATACGCTCACCACCGAAGAGACGCATAAGGTCGTCTTCAAGCGAGATGAAGAACTGAGATGAACCCGGATCGCCTTGGCGACCGGCGCGACCACGCAATTGTCTGTCGATGCGTCGAGCTTCGTGACGCTCGGTACCAATGATCGCCAATCCACCTGCATCGCGGACATCCGGGTCAAGCTTGATATCCGTACCGCGACCAGCCATGTTCGTAGCGATCATGACGGCACCCTTCTTCCCGGCGTTTGCAACGATCTCGGCCTCACGCTGGTGCTGCTTAGCATTAAGCACATTGTGCTGAACATTGGCACGCTTAAGCATCTTGCTGAGGAGCTCGGATACATCTACGCTCGTTGTACCAACAAGCACTGCCCGCCCCTTTGCGAGTTCGGCCTGCACTGCTTCAACAACTGCATTATACTTTTCGCGCTTCGTGCGAAAGATCAAGTCGTCAATGTCCTTGCGCTGCGTTGGGCGATTGGTTGGAATAACCACAACGTCCAGCTTATAGATCTGCCAAAATTCGCCGGCTTCGGTTTCAGCAGTTCCCGTCATCCCAGCGAGCTTGTGGTAGAGTCGGAAATAGTTCTGAAGTGTTACTGTCGCAAATGTTTGCGTGTCTTGTTCAACAAAGACGCCTTCCTTTGCCTCGATGGCTTGATGCAGGCCTTCAGAGTAGCGACGCCCTTCGAGGATACGACCGGTAAATTCATCTACGATCTTGATCTTCCCGTCCTGAACAACATATTCGTCATCACGTTGGTATAAGGTGTAGGCGCGCAACATCTGATTGACGATATGGATGCGATCGGAACGGTCGGAGTAGACGCGCATGAGCTCGTCCCGGCGGAGTGTCTTTTCCTCTGCCGTGATATTTGCATCCCCCTCAAGGGCGCTCATTTGCGTTGCGATGTCCGGAATGACGAACATCTCCACATCCTCTTGATCGGTGCTGACGAGTTCTCGCCCCTTATCAGAAAGATCGATCTGATGATTCTTCTCATCAACCGTGAAGAACAATTCTTGGTCGATGATATTCATGCGCTGGCCTTGATCCTTCAAGTGCTCGAGTTCAGCTTCGCGCATGAGCTTGAGATTGTCAGGGTCCTGCAACATCTTCATGAGCTTACTTTGCTTTGGCATCCCTCGGTTCGATCGAAGGAGCGCAACGCCGGCTTTAATACGATCTTCTTTTGATGCCGACGCCAGGAGTCGCTCGGCTTCGGCAACGATCGAGTTCACGAATCGTGCTTGTGCTTCTACAAGCCTCTGGATACGGGGCTTCATCTCACCGAAGGCAGCCTCCGTTGAGCCTGCTGTTACCGGACCGGAAATGATAAGGGGCGTTCTTGCCTCATCGATAAGGCCGGAGTCAACCTCATCCACCATTGCAAACCAGTGGCCCCGTTGAACCATATCGGCTGCGTCAGTGACCATGTTGTCGCGGAGGTAGTCAAAACCAAACTCGTTATTCGTACCCCATGTGATGTCAGACGAGTACTGTTCGTGACGTTGTTCAGGGCGCATCTCGGACTGAATACATCCTGTCGTGATGCCAAGCTTATCAAACACGGGCTTCATCCATTCGCGGTCGCGCTTGGCGAGGTAGTCGTTTACCGTCACAAGGTGCACACCGCGACCGG